>CAZPED010000377.1:0-4695 GCA_964585335.1 uncultured Planctomycetaceae bacterium
CCACGACCAGTCGTCAGCCAGTCTTCGATGGGCACTGGCTGGCCGAGGGGGCGCTGGTGTGCGCCGTGGGGTCTAACTGGCTGGGTAAGGCCGAGATCGACTCGACCGTGATTTGCCGGGCCGACAACATCGTGTGCGACAGCATTAAGGCCTGCCAGATCGAGGCCGGAGATTTCGTCGACGCCCTCGAGAAAGGCGCGTTTCACTGGTCGCGGGCCGTCGAACTGGCCGACGTCGTGGCCGGCAAGGCCACGGCTCGCAACGCCCGCGAAAGCATCACGCTCTTCAAGTCCGTCGGGCTGGCGATCGAAGACGTGGCGCTGGGTGTCAAGGCGTTGGAACTGGCGGGGCAAAAAGGCATCGGCCGCCCGCTGCCGTTTTAGCGGGGCAGGGGCGGCTGATGCCGAGGCGCCAAGGTCTCTTGCGAGCTTGGTGACTAGTCGAGTCCCAGTTTTGTCAGCCAAGCGTCCAGGCTCGATTCGTCGAGTCCCAGTTGCTCGGCCAGTTTGTCGATCGCGGCCGCGGCCTGCTTCAAAGTCGCTCCGCCTTGCGCGACGATTTGCTGCGCCAGCCGGCCAGTGCCGGGCAACCCAGCCACTTCGGGCAATTGAACCCGATCGAGAACTCGCTGCAGCTGGCCCGCGACGGACGACGCGCCGGCCGTAGGCGCCGACAACGCGCTAGCCACCGCGGCATCGGCCGTGGGGGCCTCGGGGGCGGCGATCACGGTGAGCGAAATGAATTTCAGCACGTTGCCGATGTTGGTCACGTTGTTGCGCGACGCCAACGAGTCCGCCGAGTTCACCGCGCCGTCGCGGTTGTAGTCGAACAGGTTCGTGATCGGGACATTTGTCAGCACGTTGGCCGGATTGTTTCGGGCCGCCAGTTCGTCGGTGGCGTTCACCGTGGCCTGCGTGGCCGAGTCACCCAGGCCCGAGTCGCCCACGGCATTGCCGAAGTAGAACACGTCGGCGTCGGCCAGCTTCGTGTTGGCGTTGGCCAGCATGGTGACCTGGAGCCACTGCTTTTGAACAGCGCCGTTGGCCCAGATGAGCTCGACGCGATCGGAGCCGCTGACGCCGGCCCCGTTTCGTACAGAGATCGAGATCGGCGCCGGGGCGGCAGCCCAGCCGTCGGTGTTATTGTTGTTACCGACCTTGAAGGTGAAGTCGCTGGCTGTGATCGTGCCGTGCGGTCCGGCCAGATCGATCATGATGCCGTTGATGCCCTTTGTGTAGCTCGACACGTTGGCGAACGTGGCCGTCTGGCCAGGCAGCAGGGCTGTTTTGTCGCTGGCGATGGCCAGATCGTCGTTGGCGTTGATTGCCGCGTCGTTGCCGTCGTAGCGCAAGGGCGAAGCCGTGCCCGACTGGTTGTAGAACAGGTGCCGGCCGACGACGCTCGAGGTGGGCGTCGTCACGAAGCCGATGCCCGTGGGGGTGCCGATGCCGCTGACCAGCACGCCCAGGGGAGCGCCGCTCGTAATGTCGTACTTCTGGATCTGACCGTTGAGGTTGTGGTCGGGCGAGACGCCGACGAGCAAATTGCCGTCCTGGTCGTAGCCCAGCGCCGTGGGTTGCGGCGCCCAGCCGGCCGAGCTGCCGGTGCCCACGGGCGTGGTCAGGTTGATGAACGTGCTGGTCAGCTGGGTGGCAGCGTCGTAGCGCACCACCTGGTGGTGCCCAAATGGCTCGAAGCCGAGGTCGAAATCGGCAATCAGCAGATTGCCGTCGGCTTCGGCCAGCAGGGCGGCCGGATTGTAGCCGCTGCCGGGGCCAACCAGGGTGCTGGTCGTGTTGTCGCTGTGATACTGAGTGACCGACTGGGTGCTCAGACTGCCCACGATCAGGTCGTGGTTGGCGTCGGTCGAGAACGTAAAGCCGCCAGGGGTGTAGCCCAGCACGAGCGTCGACGTGGGAATCCACTGCTGCGTCGGAGACGACGTGTCGAACTGATAGATGGTTTGCGCGCCCAGGTCGGCCACGTACAGGTTGCCGTTGGGTCCAAAGGCCAGCGCGCCGGGAGCGTAAATCGGCGCGGGCATGGCGTCGCTGCCGCCCAGAACCCCCAGGAAGGTGCCGTCCTGGGCATAGTGCAATACCTGCGCGGTCGAAAAGCTGCTGACGTAGAATGACGAGTCGGGCGCCACGGCAAGCCCCTGGGCGGTGCCCAGCCCGTGGTCGCCAGTGGCCACGCCGCCGGCAACGGGCGCATACGTCGACGTGTCGTAGCGGAGCACGCTATTGCCCGCCGTGGTGTCGTAGACGCTGACCAGCAAGTCGGTGGCCGAGAGCATGCGGCGGCACTCGAGCGGCTCCAGACGCGGCTGATAGCCAGCCAGTTGCAGCGTGCGGCGGCGCGGCAAGCGACGCAATCGGCAATCCGAGTTCATCATTTGTTGTCCCATCGTGTTGTGGAAAGTGCGCCAGCGCAGCTGGCAGAGTGGGTAAAACGGGGCGGGGAGCGTGCGTAATCGGGCAGTGTGATCGAACGCCGAGCGCGAAGCCAGTTTATGACATTCTTATGAACGTCATAATGTTTATCACGCCCCGCAGAGCGATGCAAGCGGCGGCTGTGGAAACTTCGCCATTCGGCAAGCTCTGCCAGATTGGCCTGCGGCTAGCCGCAGGCACTATGACGCCCCTCACGCCTCGACAAGCCCGTCGATAGCTTCGAGCAGGCCGGAAACGATCTGTTGTAAGCGCTGTTCGTCGACGATTTTATAGCCCGACTGCGTGGTCACATAGAACACGTCGACCACCTGGTCCAGGTGGGTGCCGATTTTGGCCACCGAGACCGACAAGTCCAGTTCGAAGAGCTTGCGCGTGATGGCAAACAGCAAACCCAGTCGATCGCGCGTGAACACGTCGATGATCGTGAAGCGGTCGGAAGTGCTGTTGTCGATGCGCACCTGAGTCGGCGGGCACGTCATGGCCTGGCGATCGCGATTTGCATCGCTGCGCCATACCTGCCGGTAAGTGGGCGTGGCCCCCGCGGGCGAGCGCAACGAAGCGACGAGCGCCTCGCAGGTCCGATCGATGCGCTCTTGAGGCGGCTGGTCGACGTAATCGGGGTCGGCAACGTAAAAGCGGTCGAGGATCAGACCGTCGGCCAGGGTGTTGATCTCGGCCGAAAGAATTTGCAGCCCCTGGCTGGCCAGTGCACCGCACAGCTTATGGAAGATGCCCGGCGCGACTCCCTCTTGCGTGCCGACGACGAACTCGAGCGTATGGCTCTCGTTCAGGTAGCGGCCCCGGGCATGCACGTCGTCGGTCCCTAGCGTGCACAGGTCGCGCAGCTCGTCGGCAATTCGCTCGGCCCGCGAGTTGAAGGCATACGCCGGCGGCAGTGCTTCGAGCTGCCTGGCGAACCAGCGCTCTTCGGCCTGGGCGCCCAGGCATGCCCGCACTTTCTCGCGTTGGCGTTCGAGTTGCTCGGCGGTGTCGGTCGAGGGCGCATCGCCGGCCAGGTGCCGCATCGTACGTCGGTAAAGATCTGCCAGCACTTCGGCCTTCCAGCTGTTCCACACGCCCGGCCCCACGGCGGCAAAGTCGGCCGCGGTGAGTACGTAGAGCATGTCGAGCACCTCGGGCGAGCCCACTTCGATGGCGAATTTAATGATGACTTCGGGATCGGTCGAATCGCGCCAGAAGGCCAGGTGCGACATGGCCAGGTGCTTGTGAACGAGGAACTTGAGCGTTTCGGTCTCGCGCAGCGGCAATCGCAGGCGATGGGCCGTTTCTTCGGCGATGCGCAGACCTACTTCGCTGTGGTCTTCGACGAAGCCCTTGCCGAGGTCGTGGATCAGCAGGGCCAGATGGAGCGTGCGCTTTTGCTTGATGCCGGCATACACGCGGCCGAGCAGCCCCTGGTCGGTAATGAACTCGCTGGCACGCTGCACGGCCAAAATGCAGTGCTCGTCGACCGTGTACTTGTGATACTCGTTGAATTGCAGCAGGCAGCGGGCATGCGTGAAGCCGGGGACGATCTTTTCCAGCACGCCCAGTTCGTGCAGCCGGCGCAGCAGTTCGCCCAGGCGGCCGGGCTGGGAGATGAGCGACAGAAAACGTTTGGCCACTTCAGGGCTGGGTTCGGAATTGAGACCTGGCACCGCGGCTCGCACGGTTTCCCAGGTGGCCGGCGCGATGCGCTTATTGTGCAGGTTGGCCAACTCGCAGAGGCGGAGCACCTCGACCAGGTCGGTTTTCAGGCGGGGCAGCACGCGCTTGTTGGCCACGATTTGCCGGGGGGTGACGCGGTAATCGCCGTCGACCTGGTGGCTGAAGACCACGCCCAACGCACGGTTCCAGAATTCCCCGGGTCGCGAGCTGGCCACGAAGTTGCCGACCACGCTACGCACACCGTTGGTGTGGTGGAAGTATTCGCGCATGAACTGCTCGACCGGCAAAATGCCCTCGGTGCCCTGAAAGCCGTAGACCGGCGCCAGCCGCAGCTGCTCGGACCGGTCGAGCACGTCGTTCGACTTTTCAGCGTGAAAGTGCATCTCGTTACGGAGCCGCAGCAGGAACTCGGTGGCCGCCCGCAGTGTTCGCTGATCGCTCTTGCTGATCGCTCCCTTGAGCTGCAAGGCGTCGGGCGAGGTCGAGCCGTGCAGGATGAACCCGAGCCAGCGGAGCAGCTGCACGTCGCGCAGGCCGCCGCGAGAACGTTTGATGTTGGGTTCGAGCAGATAGA
>CAZPED010000378.1:0-4688 GCA_964585335.1 uncultured Planctomycetaceae bacterium
TCTCGGCAGTCCCTGGGCGCCAGTCGACGTGGTCGATGGCGGCCGCCATCGCGGGCGTGGCATTGCTGCAATGGCTTGGTTTGCGGGCCGGCTGGCTGGGGCCTGGCTCGGCCGCCGCCCTCTCGATTGCCGGCGGCGTGCTGGGCATGCTGGCGGTGCGGGCCAGGTGTGTCGCTCGAAATGCCTACAACCAGTCCTTTGTCGGCGACGCTTTCCAGCGCGAGGTCGAGGCCCATCGGCTGGCCGCGGCGGCCCTGGCGGACAGCGAAGCGCAGTTGCATGCCGCCGTCAGTACGGCGGTCGACGCGATCATCGTTATCGACGAGCACGGCCTTGTGCAGCGGTTCAACGGCGCCGCCGAGCGGCTGTTCGGCTACAGGTTCGAGGAAATTCGCGGCAAGAACATCTCGCTGGTCATGCCGGCGCCCTATCGGCAGGAGCACGACGGCTATCTGGCCCATTACTTGGCGACCGGCCAGGCACGCGTCATTGGCATCGGCCGTGAGGTGACGGCCATGCACCGCGACGGCACGACGTTTCCGGCCGAGCTCGCGGTGAGCGAAATGTACGCTAACGGCCGTCGGCAGTTCACCGGCATCGTCCGCGACGTTAGCGAACGCAAGAAGTCCGAAGAGAGCGTACGCCGGCTGAACGCTGAACTCCAGCAGCAGTTGAGCCGCCTGGCTCAGGTAAATCGCTCGCTGGCGGAGAAGAATCACGAGAACGAAATGTTCGTTTATAGCGTCTCGCACGATTTGCGGTCGCCGCTCGTCAACCTGCAAGGCTTCAGCCAAGAACTGAACGCAAGTGCGACGCAGTTGCGCGGCTTGCTGGCCGAGGGCGCGCTGCCGGCCGACGTGAGCCAGCAGGTGTCGCAAGTGCTCGAAGTCGGCATCGCCGAACCGCTCCGCTTCATCCTCTCGTCGGTAACGCGACTGAGCAGTATTATCGACGCGCTGCTGAAGTTCTCGCGGGTGGGCAGGGTCGAGTTCGCCTATCGGCCGCTGCCGATGAGCGCCGTCGCTGCCCGAGTGGTCGAGTCGTTGGCGGCTATTTGCTTCGATCGCGGCGCCACGATCAACGTGCTGCCGCTGCCGGCCGCCTTTGGCGACGAGACCGCGGTGGAGCAGGTGCTGGCGAACCTGTTGCAAAACGCGCTGTTTTACCTCGATCCGCAGCGCCCCGGGGCCATCGAGATTGGCTGCGCGCGCCGGTTGCCCCAAGCCAAGCCAGGATTTGTCGTTTACTACGTCCGCGACAATGGCCTGGGTATACCGGAACATGCCCAGGGCAAAGTCTTCCAGCTCTTCAAACGTTTTCACGGCGAACAGCACAAGGGCGAGGGCATTGGCCTGGCGATTGCCCAACGCATCGTCGAGCGCCACCACGGAACGCTCTGGCTCGAATCGGCCGTAGGCGCTGGCAGCACGTTCTACTTCATGCTGCCCGAGTACGACTTCACCAGCGAAGGCGAATCGAACGAGCCTTTGCACAGCCAGCCAAGGAGTGAACCAGCATGCGCGACCAATCTCTCGTGATTCTGCTGGCGGAAGACGACCCCGGCCATGCCTACCTGGTCCGCCAGAACCTGACTCGTGCCGGCGTGGCCAACGAGCTGGTCCATGTGGCCGACGGGCAACAAGCACTCGACTTCGTGCAATGCCGTGGCCAGTTTGCCGATCGCGACTGTCACTTGCCCGTGCTGATGTTGCTCGACATCAATATGCCGAAACTCAGCGGCATCGACGTGCTGACGGCGATCAAGGCCGACCCGGCCACCGCGAACACACCGGCGATCATGCTCACCACGACCGACGACCCGCGCGAGATCCAGCGCTGCTACGAGCAAGGCTGCAACGCCTACGTGGTCAAGCCGGTCGTCTACGAGTCGTTTGTCGACGCGGTGCGTCGCTTGGGCTTGTTCTTGCAGATCGTGCGACTGCCCGAGCGGGAGTGCGTTTCGCGGGGCGCCCGGGGTCTGGCAGCGCATGCCACCTGAGCCCAACGCGAAGCGAGCACCGCTCAAGCCGCGCGGCGCTCGATCCCTAGCCGTCCGGCCGCGCGCCAGAACAGGCTTTTGGGAGCAGCTGGATCCCAGATGGCCGGCAGGCGGATCGTGCCCCGCACGAAGGCCTTGTGGACGCGGCGGTCGAAGCCGCCGAATTTCTGAATCACCCGCTCGAAGTCGCCACCGGGGTCGATGCCTAGCTTGGCCAGCTCGCGATAGTGTTCGCCCCGAAACAGCATGCCCGTGTGCTCAACCCCCACGGCATCAATGATCGCCCGCTGTGTGTGCTCGAACCAGCGCGGCCAGACCCAGTCGAGTCCCCAGCCCGAACGGCTTTCGCCGAAAGTGGGCGCAACGCGCAGCAGGGCTTCGCGGGTGAATAGCGGGCACATTACTTCGACATAGGGCGTGTAGCGCAGCACCACCCCAGGCCGTTGACGCAACGCCTGGTACGAGACTTCGCCTTTGCTAATTGCCGGTTGGGCCAGCTGCAACTGATAGTGCTCAAAGAGCTTGAACAGGTGATTGACCTGGTGCGTGTCGGCGGCGATGTCGTTGTCGGGGCACCAAACGCGGTCATAACGCTCAAACACGTCAGAATGTCCGTCCAGCACGGCCGCGAGCAGCTCCCATTTGAAGCCGCGGCGTTGCACGTAGTAGTCGGCGTCCTGGCGGCCGAAGTCGACCTGGTTGCCATAGTAGATCAGCATCAGGTCGAATTGGCGGGCTCCCGCGTCGCTGAGCCAGGTGCGGTGCACCGAAGAGTCGCCCATCGGGCACACCACCAGATTCCGCCGGGTCGTGGTCATATTGGGTGTGCTCGATGCCGACAAGGGAAGCGGTTCAAGCCGCTGGGCGGCGAACCGCCGGATCCAGTTCCTCGGCCGCCAACGTCATGGCTTGGGCGATCACCTGGTGCATGTCGTAATACTGGTAGGTTCCCAGCCGGCCGCCAAAGATCACCTGGCTACGAGTGGCCTCGGCCCGGTAGCGCTCGTACAACGCGCTGTTGGTCGCGTTGCGGATCGGATAGTAAGGCACCGCATTCTGGTGGTACTCCAGCGGGTATTCCCGCGTGATGACCGTGCGCGGCGAGTTCTGCAGGGCGAAGTGCTTGTGCTCGGTGATTCGCGTGAAGGGAATTTCGGCATCGCAGTGATTGACGATTGCCGCGCCTTGAAAGTCTCCGGCCAGCTCCTCGGTTTCGAACCGCAACGAACGGTACTCGAGCCGGCCGAAGCGATAGTCGAAAAACTCGTCGATCTTGCCCGTGTACACGACTTTCGTCCCGGCCGTCCGCAGTTCGCCGGCATAAGCGAAGTAATCGACGTCGAGTTCGACGCGAATGCGCGGGTGGTCGAGCAGGTTCTCGAACAAGCGTGTATATCCGTCGATCGGAATTCCCTGGTAGACGTCGTCGAAGTACCGGTCGTCGAACGTCATGCGAATGGGAATGCGGCGAATGATCGACGCCGGCAGTTCAGCTGGGTCGCGGCCCCACTGCTTCGTCGTGTAGCCGCGAATGAACATTTCGTAGAGTTGTTCGCCCACTTGCGAAAGCACCCAGTCGCGCAAGTTGCGCGGATGCTCGATCGGCTGGCGCACCTCGGCCAGCTTTTGTTCGGCCTCGGCGGGCGTCTCGACGCCCCAGACCTGGGCCAGCGTGGCCAGGTTGAGCGGAAACGAGTAGGAACGGCCCTGGTATCGCGCGCGCCCGCGGTGTACGTAGTGATTGAACCGGGCAAAGCGATTAACAAACTGCCAGACCGCGGCATTTGACGTGTGGAAGATATGAGGTCCGTAGCAGTGTACTTCGATGCCGGCTTGCCGCCGGCTGTAGCAATTGCCGCCGATGTGATCGCGCTTGTCGACCGCCAGCACGCGTTTGCCTTGCTCGGCCACCGAGCGCGCAAAGACGGCGCCGAACATTCCACAGCCAACGACTAAATAGTCGTAGCCCGGCACCGGAGGCTCCTGTTGGGGATCAGCAATGACGCGAACGCGAAAAGACGGGAGCTGGTGGCACACCCCGAGGCTAAGGCTCGCGCGGCGAAACGATGGGATAGTTGCGCAAGCGGGCGGCTCGAGACGCACGAAGGCCACCAACGGGCGGAACGGTATCGAAGTGCCCAGCGCGGTTCAAGAGCAATCTTGAGACGCTGTCCCTGGATGATTGGAATCAATCAACTCGCCACTCCGGAGCGTCGAAATCTGCCGCGCCGGGGGCGCGGGCCTGCCGGGGGAGCGGCGAAATTCGCCGCGCGCAAGTTTCCATTCCCCGCTCCTCGGAGCGAATCGTGTAAATCCTTGTGGCCTGGATAGTTCCAATAACGCTCTAGCGAGCGAACCCTGGCGATTTAGGTCCACGGCACGCGATTTCAGGCATCCCCCGCGGACGGGGACAGTAAAATGACCCCCTGGACCAGGAGCTGGCCGCGGTGTTTCGGCAATGTCTGCCGGGGGCGTGCGACCGAAGCTGCCACTGGGTTCATGCGTTCCCATCCACAAGGACCATCTGAGGTGAAGAAGTCTTCGAGCGCGATCGCGCTCGTCCTCGTCAGTTCCCTGGCCATGCCGCTGGGTTGTCAGCGCGAGTGCCCTGAGAAACTTCCTAATGGCCGCCCCAATCCGGATTGCCAGGGGCATCACGGCGGTCACGGCATCGTGCACGGCCCCATCC
>CAZPED010000379.1:0-4680 GCA_964585335.1 uncultured Planctomycetaceae bacterium
TTTGCCGGTGTAGGCGCAGACCTCGCCCAGAAAGTGCTCGGTTAGCAGCGGACTGTCCGACAGACGCTAAAGCAGCGACGGCAGCTCGATGTTGATCACGTTGACCCGGTAATAGAGGTCCTGGCGAAACCGCCCCTCGGCCACCAACTGACTCAGGTTCTCGTTCGTGGCCAGGATTACCCGGGTGTCGATGCGATAGGTCTTGTTTCCGCCCACCGGCTCGAACTCGAAGTCTTGCAGCACGCGCAGCAGCTTCACTTGCATGCTGGGGCTGGCCGTGCCAATCTCGTCGAGAAAGATCGTGCCGGTGTTGGCCGCCAGAAATTTGCCCATCTTGTCGCCCATGGCGCCGGTGAAGGCGCCCGCCACATGGCCGAACAGCTCGCTCTCGAGCAAGTTTTCGGGCAGGGCTCCGCAAGCGACTTCGACAAACGGTTTGTCGCGACGGGCGCTGCGGCGATGAATCGCCCGCGCGATCAACGACTTGCCCGTGCCGCTTTCACCGGTGATCAGCACCGTGGCCTTGGTGTCGGCCACGCTGTCGATCATGTCGAACACGCGCTGCATGCGGTGCTCGTGACCGACAATATTCTCCATGCCGAAGCGCAGGTCGAGCTGTGCCTTCAGATTCTTGTTCTCTTCGAGCACCGTGCGCTGCTTGAGTGCGCGCTCGATGGCCATTTCCAATTCTTCGTCGAGCAGCGGCTTGGTCAGCAAGTCGAATGCCCCGGCCCGAATCGCTTCGATGGCCGTTTCCACCGTGCCGTAGCCCGTGAGCAGAATGACGGACAAGCCGGGCCGATGTTCCTTGGCGTAGTTGAGCAGGCCAAAGCCGTCGCCGTCGGCCAGGCGAATGTCGACGAGCAGCAGGTCGTAGCTCTTCCGATTGATTGCTTCGACAGCCGACGCGTAGCTGTTGGCCACGTCCAATTGATAGCCCTGGCTGCGCAGCCAGTCGGCCATGGCATCGAGCACCTGGCGGTCATCGTCCACCAGCAGCAGCGAACCTTTGCTCATCGTCGATCCCCAAGAAAGTAAAGACCTGCGAGGCTGCGGGCCACCGTCTAGCCCGCAATACCGGCAGCATTGGCAAATTCGCGCTTGCCAGTTTCCGTGGACGCGGCGCTCGAGAGCAGTCCGCACGGGCGGCCGGCAAGCATGTGGCACTTGGGGAGAAGCGTCGTCATTTATCTACGTCACGGGTTGCGGCTGGTCAACATTGTCCGCTTTGAGTGAGAAAAGTGCCTCGATTCCGCGGCGATTACCACCACTTTGGCGCTCTATACTTCCGTGGCGGGGACGGGCCGACACCCCCAAATAGATCAGTAATGCGGAGCCAGACCGTGAAGCTCGACGACGCGTACTTCGACAGCCTGATGTCGCGGCTCAATTCGGCATTGGCCGAGCAAGCCACTCCCGCGGCCACCGCGGGCACTGCGACGGCCACGCTTGCACCCGAACAGCGCCAGACGCCCCCGGTTCGCGTGGCCGCCGAGCCCGTGGCCGTCGTTGCCGACCACGCCGACGTTTCGTCGCGACCCGAGCCGGGTGAGTTCTGGCCGTTGGCGCCCGAGAAATGGGAGGATCTCAAGCTCACGCCCGATGCCGCCGAGGAACTGGCGCTCAAGTGTCTGATGAACCGCGGGGCAACCAGCGGACGCGAAATTGCCGATCAAATTGCCGTGCCATTCGGCTTGCTCAGCGAATTGCTTAACCAGCTCAAGTCCAACCGTTTGGTCGTGCACCGCGGCGCCGCTGCGCTGGGCGACTACGTTTACCAGCTTTCGGAATCGGGCATGGAGGCTGCCGCCCGGTACAGTGCCCAATGTGCTTACGACGGGGCGGCGCCGATCAGCTTGCCAGAGTACGTGGCGAGCGTGTCGGCGCAGTCGATCCACAATCAGCCCCCCACCTATAAAGACGTTGCCGGGGTCTTTGGCGACCTGGTGCTCAGCGAAGAGATCCTGGAGCAGGTTGGCCAGGCGATTCGCGCCGGACATGGCTTCTTTCTCTATGGCGACGCCGGCAACGGCAAAACCAGCGTCGCCGAGCGGGTCTCGCGCGTATTTGGCAAAACAATCTGGATTCCGCGCAGCCTGTCGATCGACGGGGCCATCATTCGGCTGTTCGATCCTTGCAATCACGTGGAAGTACCGCCTGAAAACAAGGACGGTCTTTACGACCGCTTGAAGATCGATCGGCGCTGGGTGCGCATCCGACGACCGACGATTCTGGTGGGCGGCGAGCTGACGATGGACCGTCTCGAGATTCGCCCCAGCACCGCGCCCGGCGTCAGCGAAGCGCCCTTGCAGCTGAAGAGCAACGGCGGCACGCTGGTCATCGACGACTTTGGCCGCCAGCGGATGAAGCCGGCCGAACTGCTCAATCGCTGGATCGTGCCGCTCGACCGCCGCTACGACTTCTTGAACTTGCCCAACGGCAAGACGATCCAGGTTCCGTTCGATCAGCTGCTGATCTTTTCCACCAACATGCAGCCGTACGATTTGGCCGACGAGGCCTTCCTGCGGCGCATTCCCTACAAAATCAAGGCGTTGGACCCCACCAAGGAACAGTTCAAAGAACTGTTTCGCCGCGAAGCGGACCGGTTCTCGATTCCCTACAACGAGTCTGCCATCGACGACCTGATCGAAACGCACTTTGTGAGGGCTGGCCGGCCGCTACGCTGCTGCCATGCCCGCGATCTACTCCGGCAGGTCAAGCATTTCTGCGAGTTCAAGCAGTTGCCACTGGAGATGACTCCTGACCGCTTTGCGATGGCTGTGCGTAATTACTTTGCCGTGATGGGCTAATCAAGCTCTGCCACCGGCGGCTCCAAGTGTGCCATCTCGGCACGCTCCTGCCACCACGTCACTGTTTGCGATTCCCCAAAATGAGGGTTCAGCGCAATAGCTAGGATCGCCTTTCGGTGGCGACCCCTTATCTTGGCGGTGAGCTGCGGTTATTATGGTGGTGTGGTATTACACGGGCCCAGGATGGGGCACTCTCGTAGGTGTCGCGAGAGGCATCTTGGCAGAGGTCGACCTGCTTTGGTCGACAAGGGTTTAGACCCCTGGTGGAGCTAACATGAGCGTGAGAGTCCTAGTGGCCGACGACCACGAAGTGGTTCGCACCGGCCTGGTCAGTCTGTTGGCTGGTTCGGAGATCAAGATCATCGGTGAGGCCGAAAACGGCAAGCAAGCGGTTTCGATGGCCGTCAAGCACAAGCCCGACGTGGTGCTGATGGATATCCGCATGCCCGATTGCGATGGGCTCGACGCCCTCGACCGGATTCACCGCGAGTTGCCCAACACTCGGGTCGTCATGCTGTCGACCTATGACAACCCCACGTATGTCGCCCGTTCGGTAGCCCTGGGCGCTAGCGATTACGTGCTCAAGGGCGCGAGCCGGCAGCAACTGATTTCGACGATTACCGCCGCCGCGGCCGGCAAGCCTCCCTCGAACACGGGAGAGCTGCAACGCGTGGCCGGGGCCATGAGCAAGAACTTCACGGCCAGCAACCAGGAAGAAATCCCGCTGACCAACCGCGAAGTTCAGGTGCTGCGCCATGTCGCTCTGGGGCTGAGCAACAAGGAAATCGGCCGTTCGCTGGGCATCAGCATCGAAACCGTGAAAGAACACGTGCAGAACATCCTGCGCAAGATCAACGTTACCGACCGCACGCAAGCTGCCGTGTGGGCCGTGCGCAAGGGTCTCGTCTGACGTCACGTCGCTAGCCTGCTCGGCTGTATGCTCGTGAAAGCGAGTTGTGTGTGGCCATTTCGGCCGCCAGCAGCTCGCAGCAGAGTGATTACGCGCGCTGCTAGCGAGCTCGTGGATGTGCCCGCTCGTAAGCGGCACGCAGCCCGGCGGTGCTGACATGCGTGTAGATCTGCGTCGTTACCAGGCTTTTGTGCCCCAGCAGTTCCTGAACGCTACGGATGTCCGCGCCGCGATCGAGCAGGTGCGTGGCAAAGCTGTGCCGCAGCGTGTGGGGCGTAGTGCGACGGTCAAGCCCGGTGGTGCGTAAGTGCTTTTCGAGCATTCGACCGACACTGCGCGTCGTCAGGCGGCGGCCGAACTTATTGACGAAGACGGGCGCCTCGGGGCCGGCTTTCTCGCGGCCGGAAACACGTCGCACGGACAGCCATTCTTTTAGCGCTCGCTGCGCGTAGGAGCCAATCGGCGCGATCCGCTCTTTGCGCCCCTTGCCGCGCACTCGTACGGTGCCGCCGGAAAAGTCGAGGTCCGCGGAGTTCAAGCCGGCCAGTTCGCTCACCCGCAAGCCGGCCGAATACAGCACTTCGAGAATCGCCCGGTCGCGCAGCCCCAGCGGCTCGGCCGAGGGCGGGGCCCCCAGCAGCCGCTCGATATCGTCGCTCGACAAGAAATGCGGCAGCGAACGGGCCTTGCGCGGGTTGCGCAGCGGCTTGGCCGGATTGGCCTTGGTCCAGCCTTCGCGCTGGCCGAAGCGGAAAAAGCTCCGTAGCGAGGCCAGCCGGCGGGCAATCGTGGTCTTGGCGTAGCCGGCTTCGTGCAACGCGGCGATGTATCCCCTGAGCTCGACGGTGCTGACGTCCGCTGGCGCGGGCAGGCTACCCCGAGTGTCCTGCAAGTACTCGATGAGTGCTTGCAGATCCTCGCCGTAGCTTTTCACCGTCAAGTCCGAGGCGTTGCGTTCAA
>CAZPED010000380.1:0-4676 GCA_964585335.1 uncultured Planctomycetaceae bacterium
ACGATGTCGCCGACGCGGTAGTTGGGGTTCAAACCGCCACTGGCGTTCGAAACCACGAGCAGCTCGATGCCCATTGCCTGCATGACCCGCACGGGCAGTGTGATTTGCTGGAGCGAATAACCTTCGTACAGATGGAATCGGCCTTCCATCGTGATGACCGCAACGCCCGCCACGCTGCCGCACACGAACTGCCCGGCGTGGGCCAGCGCCGTCGCACGCGGGAAGTGGGGAATCTGGGGGTAGGCAATCACACATTCGCGGTCGATATCCTGGGCAAAATTTCCCAGTCCCGTACCCAAGATAATTCCGACCCTGGGGGCGCCGCTCCATTGCTTGCGAATGGCGGCAACGGCCTCGTCAATTTGATTGGCCAGCTCTAACACGTGGCAACTTTCTAGGGCGATAACAAATTCGGTTACCGACTGCTGTCGGCCGGTCAATAAGCCTGCTTGGGCAGCCGCAAGTCTGCGGATACTTCGCTGGGGACGAGTTCCCCGGCGACAATCGCGGCGCTGGCACTGGTGCCGATCCGAGTGGCGCCCCACTCGATCACGCGCAGCGCGTCCGCATAGCTGCGAACTCCGCCAGACGCTTTGACGCCTACCTGCGGAGCGGCATGCGTCCGCATCAACTTCAGATCGTGTTCGGTAGCTCCGCGTGGCGCGATGGGCCCCTGGGCACCCGTTGTGAATCCGAATCCGGTCGAAGTTTTGACGAAATCGGCGCCGACCGCCGAGCAGATGCGGCACAGTTCGATTTTGAGGTCGTCGCCGGTCAGCAATTCATTCTCGAAAATCACTTTCACCAGGGCGCCGTGTCTGTGCCCAGCATCGACCACGGCACGGATATCCGCTTCGACGTATGGCCAATCGCGGCCGATTACCTGGCCGATGTTGACCACCATGTCGAGCTCGCGCGCGCCCTGCTGGCAAGCCCAATCGGCTTGCGCGGCTTTGATTGCGGTGCTTGACGATCCGTGCGGAAAATCAATCACGGTGCTCACGCCGACCGGCGATCCGGCGAGCAACTCGGCAGCCAGGGGCACGGCGTAGGGCTTGATGCAAACCGTCGCCACGCCCAGCTGCCGGGCCAGCAGGCAACCCTCACGCAGCTGCTCGTCGGTAAGCGTGGGGTGCAATAGCGCGTGGTCGATCAGATTGGCAATCGAACGAGACAACGTTGCAAGAATCCTTCGCGAGACGATGGAACACGAGATGCGAACCCATTTTTAGCATTCGCCAGCCTGCCCGTCGATTGGCCCGCGGCGTGCCACGGCCAGATCACAGGGAACTTGCGCAAAGCTCACAGTTTGACAACCTGGGGCGCGTTGCCGGGTACCGCTGGACCGCGCGGTCGCACTGCGCGAGGTTTCGAACGATCATCGCCAGCCAAGCCCGCGCCAAGCGGTTCACCCAGTGGCTGAACAACGTGCCAGATGCGCGCGTTGCAAACGCAATGCGAGAGCGTAGAATGCCCGGCGAACGCGGCAAATGGGAACTTCAGTGGCAGCTCCGGCGTCTTACCTGGCCATGTTTGCGGATGAGCCAACAGTCGGGACGCGGCCAGCACCGCGAATCGCCGCTGCGCTCGTGTGCGCCCTGGTCGCGGCGGTATCACCGCCACTCGGCCAGGCGGAAGAAGAACGACCCGAGCAGCCCAAGCTTCTGCCGGTGGTTCGCCAAGTCGTGCTGCCGTGGATGGAAGCCCAGGGGGCGCCGGGCGTGATTGCCGTGGTCCGCAGCCAGGGGCATACCCATTACTTTCCGTTCGGCCATGCCGATCGCAACCGTCGCCGGCCGGTGACGGCCGAGACGATTTTCGAGCTGGCCTCGGTCACCAAGGTGTTTACCACCACGTCGCTGGCCATGGAAGTCGACGCCGGCCGCATGCGGCTGAACGATTCGGTGGCACGCTATGCCCCCCTGCTCGATCGCCAGGGACGCGACATCAAGCGGGTCACGCTGCTGCACCTGGCCACGCACACCTCGGCCCTGCCGCGCGTGCCCACCGTGCAGCGATCCGATCGTCAGTGGAACAAGCACCTGCTGATGGAGTGGTTTGCCCAGTGGCGCGCCCAGTACCCGCCGGGGAGCAAATATGTCTACTCGAACATTGCGGTAGGATTGTTAGGCTACGCGATCGAAAACCGCGAGCAGCAGCCATTGCTCGAAGTGTGGCGCGAGCAGTTTCTTGGCCCGCTGGAAATGCGGCATACTTACTTTGCCATACCGCCTGAAGCCAGGCATCTCGTCGTGCAGGGGTTCAATCCCAAGGGGCAACCGATCGAACATAGCTTGCCGGGGGGCTGGCCGGCCGGCGGGCGGCTGAGTTCCTCGGGCCACGACATGGGCCAGTTCCTCGTCGCCAACCTGGGCGAGCGCCCCGAACTGCCCCGAATTACCAAGGCCATGCAGCTGGCACAGCAGCCACAGTTCAAAGTATCCGACAACCTGACCATGGGCCTGGGTTGGCAACGCGTGCGACCGCAGGGCGAATTGGTCATCGACAAAAATGGCGGTCTCGACGGCACCTCGACCTACATCGGTATGCTTCCCGAGCGAAAAATCGGCGTGGTCGTCATGGCCAACCGCGGCAAGTGCCAGGCCACGGGCGTGGGCCGGCGCTTGCTGCTGGCCATCGCCGGCAAGCAGCACACCGGCAGCGAAGCCGACGAAGACTGACTCGCTGCCAATCCGTGGCGGCCTTCGCTCATGACGGCCTTACATGCAAGCCGCATGAACAATATTCCTCCCCCGCTCGTTCGACGCCCCTTCGCTGACGAGAGGCACGACTCGCGACTAATCAGCTGAGGCGATGCGGCGATACCTCAGGCGGCGTGCACGTCGCCGACTGGCGT
Source organism: uncultured Planctomycetaceae bacterium (assembly GCA_964585335.1). GTDB lineage: Bacteria > Planctomycetota > Planctomycetia > Pirellulales > PALSA-1355 > CAZPED01. Next base: position 2,858 of record CAZPED010000380.1, read on the forward strand.
CGCCGTAGCGGTCCATTGCCGCAAGAGCGCCAGCCATTCTTCGGCCGCTGGCCGCGTGGCCAGGTCGTCATGCTGCGTCGCGCCGTGGAGATAGCAGGTCTCGATGGGCCCTTCGAGGCGCGACTTCCAACTGAGCAGGTGCGACGCCATGTATGACGGCTGACCTGCCAGAAAGATCGGTCCGGATTTGGGCTCGATCTTGAACGCGGCAACCCGGCGTTTGACCTGCGGAAAGTAGTACCACCAGGTGCGATAGCGCACCGGCAGCGGAAAACCCAGCCACACGCCCAAGCTCAGGCACGGCTTGACGATTTGACGGCGCACTGACCGCACGAGCCAGTCGGCGCACCACGAACAGGCCGCTTGCCACGCTGCCGCACTGGTGGGCGCAAGTCGGTCAACCGCGCCGTGCGCGCTGGCCCGATCGCCTGGTTCACCCTCCTCTGCCAAGGTTGCCGGCTCACCTTGAAAGAACTCGGGCAGTGGCGGCTCGATCAGCAGCGCTCGCACTTGCCGCCCCGCGGCTCGCAGCCTTCGCGCGACCTCGAGCGCAATCAGTCCGCAGAACGAGCTGCCGACCAGCGTGATTTCGCCGGCCGCCTCGCGCTCGAGCTCGTGGGCGTAGTTCTCCGCGATCTCGGCGATCGGCCGGATGCGGTACGGCGGCGCGTGCATACCCTCGAGCTTCAGCCACCAGATCGGCACGCGCGACGGCAACTCGTCGAGCAGCAGCGCCAGCGGATTGGCCAGTCCGACGCAAACCACCGGGTCGCGACCGATGCCTGGCCTGGCCACGCTCAAGTACCGCACCGCCGCGGCCGGTTGCTTCGCGCTCTCGGCTATCTTGGCGGTCAAGGTGGCCACGGTGGGGCTGGTGAGCAAGTCGGGCAGCGTGAGGCGCACGCCATACCGGCGGTTGACGCGGTCGACCAATTGCAGCCCCAGCAGCGAGTGGCCTGCCAGGTCGAAGATAAAATGGTCGTTGCGGCCGACGCGCGTGCTTCCCAGCACTTCGACCCAAAGGTCGGCCATTTCTCGCTCCGCGCTGGAGCGGAGCCCCACGTGCGGCGACGACGGCTGAACGTCAGCTGCCAGTTGCGATATGCTCCGCCGGTCGACCTTGCCGTTGGCGTTCAGCGGCAGCTCGGCCACTTGGACGAATGTCGCGGGAATCATGTACTCGGGCAGCAACGACCGCAAATGGGCGCGCAAATGGGACGACGTGGGCGGCGGCCCCTCTGCCACGAAATGGGCCACCAGCGACTGGTCGGCTGCCTCGCCTTGCCGAATGCTCACAACGCACTGCGAAACGCCGTGGAACTGGCACAAGGCCTGCTCGATCTCGCCTGGCTCGACCCGATGTCCGCGCAGCTTGAACTGGTCGTCCATGCGCCCCAGGAACTCGAGGTTGCCGTCGTCGCGCCAGCGCACGCGGTCGCCCGTGCGATACAGCCGAACGTCGGGGCAGCCTGCAAAACCCGGGGCGATGAACTTTTCGGCGGTCAGTTGCGGCGCGTTGAGATATCCCTCGGCCAATCCGTCGCCGCCGATGCACAGCTCGCCAGCTTCGCCCATTGCGGCTGGCCGCAGCTGCTCGTCGACGACGTAGACGCGCGTGTTGGCGATGGGGCGGCCGATCGGAATCGCGGTACTATCAACAGCGACAGGCCGCGGAATGTTGTAACAGCAGGTAAACGTGGTCCCCTCGGTTGGCCCATAACCGTTGACGATCCGAGCGCTGGCCGGCAGCAGTCGATCGACCCGCCGAACATGGTGTGGCGAGAGTGCTTCGCCGCCAATCAACAGTTGCTCCAATCGG
>CAZPED010000381.1:0-4675 GCA_964585335.1 uncultured Planctomycetaceae bacterium
TGAGCAGCGCCTGGCCGAGCGTGTTGTTGATTTTGTGAGCGCCGGTGTGGTTGAGATCTTCGCGCTTCAGGTAGATTTGCGCGCCGCCGCAGAGCTGGCTCAGCCGCTTGGCATGATAGAGCGGCGAGGGGCGGCCGACGTAGTGGGTCCAGAGATCGTCGAGCTCGGCTTGAAACGTCGGGTCGACTTTGGCCTTGGCGTACTCGGCCTCGAGTTCGTCGAGCGCGCGGGTCAACGTTTCGGGCACGTAGCGCCCACCGAACGGACCAAACCGTCCGGCGCGATCGGGAACATGGCTGCTGGCGGGCATCGACGAACTCGTGGGAGCCTAGGGGCCAGGGCGCGGCCCCGCTCGGGGTGGAGAAAACTCTATTGTCCCTTGGCCCGTCGGCCGGAGCAAGGGCTAACAGCCCCTAGACAATCGGGCTCTAGAGGAGGTTCGAGGGATGTCCCTCGCGGACCACCAGCGGAATGACCTTGGGCTGATAGATCTGCGTGTAGGCATACCCCTTGCGGTGGCCGTCGATGGCTTCTTGCGATTCCCAGTGCTCATTGAGCAGGAATTTCGTGTCGTCGGCCGTCGAGTGGTAGACCTCGAAGCGCTTGCAGCCGGGCTCCTGACGCGAATGGCGCGCCGCTTCTTGCAACAGTCCCTTGACAGTTTCGATGTTGGCACGGTCTTGCACGGTCAAGATCACGTTGAGATACAGCATGACGGGCTCCCAGGGGGGCGGCGGCTCGCGCGACACTACTGCCACGAGCGATGACCTAATCTAGCAATCGCCGGCACGGTCGGCCAGCAGGGGAGCTGGCGGCCATCAAGTGCCAAGATTCGGCGCTTGTTCTCGGTTTTTTTGCCTTCATCGAGCGTTAAGGTAGCCCAGCTAGGATTTGGCAGACGCTCAGGGCCACGTCGGCCCGGCAGACAAGGCTTTTCGAGGAGGCGACAATCATGAAACGTTTCGCATGTATCACGGGCGCACTGTGCCTGGCAGTAGTCACCGCGGCCATTGTTCGTACCCAGGCCCAGCCGCCCGGCCCACCCGATCGTGGACCGGCCGCTGCCAGGGGCGAAGACGACGAGCCGCGTCCGCCCCGTCCCCCGCGCCGTGAGCCCGAGGGGCCGGCGATCACCCTGACCGGCAAGGTCAAGTCGTTTGCCAAGAACGGCCGTGGCGACGTCGACGGCCTGGTGCTGGGCGACGACGCAGTGGTGCATTTTCCGCCGCACATGGGCCGCGAAGTGGCCGACCTGGTGAAGGTTGGCGACGAGGTGCGCGTGACCGGTCACCATCACACCCTCCCTGAAGGCGAGAAGGTCGTGCTGGCCCAGTCGATCAAACAGGTGGAAACCGGCAAGGAAGTGACCGTAGATGAGCCGCCGCCGCGGCCGCGCGGTCCTCGCGAGCGGGCCGGCGAGCGCCCCGAGCCGCCCCACGAGCGCATGCTGGCCGAGATTCGGGCCATTCGCAAGCTGGTCGCCCCGGGCACCGAGGTCGACGAGCGGGAACCGGACGGCCCGCCGCACGAGCAGGTGTTGCGAGAGCTACGCGACCTGCGCAAGCTAATCGAAGCCACGCAGGCGCGCCGCGACGATCGTTAGTTTCCGGGCCGGCATCGCGCGGCAGCGGCGCGATGCCGGCAGTTTTTTCACTCCACGCCTTGACGCCGACCCCTCAACAGCGATGCGACTACTTGTGGTGGAAGCCGAGCCCGACTTGCGCAGCATTCTGGAAAAGACCCTGCGCGAAGAGGGCTACGCGGTCGACGCGGCGGCCGACGGACAAGACGGTCTGTCGAAGGCGCTGGCCTGGGACTACGACCTGGTGATTCTGGATTTGATGCTGCCGGGGCTCGATGGCTGGCAAGTGCTCGAGGCCCTGCGCCAAACCAAGAAGACGCCCGTGCTGATGCTGACGGCCCGGGGCGCACTGGCCGACCGCGTGGCCGGCCTCGACCGCGGCGCCGACGATTACCTGGTGAAGCCCTTCGAGCGGGCTGAGTTGCTGGCGCGCATTCGCGCCCTGGTGCGACGCGCCAAGGGCGAGGCGGCGGCCCGACTCGAAATTGGCGACGTGGTCATTGATACGGCGGCCCGCTCGGTAACCAAGGCCGGACAGCTGGTGAGCCTGACGGCGATGGAATACTCGCTGTTTGAATTCCTGGCGCTACATCGCGGCAAGGTTGTTTCGCGGACCATGCTATATGACCACCTGTTTGACGAAAACGAGGACTCGCTGTCGAACTTGCTCGACGTGCACATTTCGAAACTGCGCAAGAAGCTGGGGCACGAGATCGTCGTCACGCGGCGCGGCCAGGGGTACCTGATCGATGTTTAGTTCGATACGCCGGCGACTGGTAGTGTGGCAGGTCGTGCTGCTGACGTTGGTCATTGCCGGCTTCGCCAGCGGCATGTGGTGGCAAATTCGCCGGGCCGCTTTCGAGCAACTCGATGCCGACTTGTTTGGCGCCGCGCAATCGCTGGCCACCCAGGTCGCCGAGGGCGTGCCGCCGGGTAACCTCGAGATACCGGAGCTCTATCGGCATCGCTTGGGGATGGCGCCGCACGATCACCCCTATGCCATCGTGTGGAACGCGGCCGGCAGGCGGCTGGCCACGATTGGCCAGGCGCCGCCGACCGAGCCCGAAACGCGGCCATTTCCCGATCGAGGGCCGCGACCGTTCTTGAGCCGCGACCGTCCGCCACTGCACGAGGTGGCCGTAGCGCTCGAGGGCGGCGGCCAGGTGGTGGTGGGTCGACCGATGCATCGCGAAATGGGATACCTGCGGCGCGTGCTGATTGGGATGGCCGTCGGCGGCCTGGTGTCGCTGGGTTTGGGCATCGCGGGCGCCTGGCTGCTGGCGCGGCGGATTGTCGAGCCCCTTGAGGCCATGACGGCGGCGGCCGAGGCGATCTCGGCCAACAAGCTCGACCAGCGACTCGACGTCGGCGACCCGCGCAGCGAGACCGGCCGGTTGGCCATGGTGCTCAATGCCATGTTTGACCGCCTGCAGGCCGCGTTTCAGCGCCAAGTGCGCTTCACGGCTGATGCCTCGCATGAACTGCGGACGCCGGTGACCGTCGTGCTTTCGCATACCGAGTTTGCGCTGGCCAAGGACCGCAGCGACGCTGAGTATCGCGAGGCCCTGGCCGCTTGTCAGCGTGCCGCCCAGCGGATGCGCCAGTTGATCGACGGACTGCTGACGCTCTCTCGGGCGGACGCCAACGCCGTATTGCCGCAAGAGGCGATTGCCTGGGATGAACTGGTCGCTCAAGCGGCCGAGTTCATGCAGCCGTTGGCCAACGAGCGCGGCATTGCCGTGAATTTGCATCTGCAACCGCTCGTCGTACATGGCAATCGCGACGGGCTGTTGCAAGTCGTGACGAACTTGCTGGGCAACGCTATTGCATATAACCGCGATGGCGGCCGCGTCTCCTTGCGGCTCGAGCGGCACGAGGGGCGCGGGCGGCTGACTGTCGACGACTCGGGCCTCGGCATTCCGGCCGACGACCTGCCGCACGTGTTCGACCGGTTTTACCGGGTCGATAAGGCTCGCAGCGGCGCCACCCGTGGCAATGGTCTGGGGCTGGCCATTTGCCACGAGATTGTCCAGCGTCATGGCGGCACCATTGCGCTGGAAAGCAAGCTGGGCGAAGGCACTCGCGCCATTGTCGATTTGCCGCTGCAAGCTTGAGCGGCCTGGGCGCCAGACCCCTCGAGACGCTGCTGGCCGTTGCTTGCCGCGGCCAAGGGCAGCGGGATAGAATTGCCGACCAACTGCTTTTCGCCGGAGTGCCGATGCCCGAGTTGCCCGAAGTCGAAACCATGCGTCGCGGCGTGCTGCCGATCGTGGGGGCGCGCATCGACGAGGTGCTGGTGCCCCGCTCGGGCAAGCGGCCGATACTGATCGCACCGCGGCCTGCGGCGCTCAGGCGCCGGGTGATTGGCACACGCGTCACGGCTGTCGACCGGCTGGGTAAGCGGGTCGTCGTGCGGTTGAATTCCGACGACTCACTGGTGTTCGAGCCGCGGATGACCGGTCTGGTGCTGCTGGCCGAGCCCCCGACACGCGAACATTTGCGGCTGGGGCTCAAACTCTCGGGCGTGACCGCGCCGGAACTTTGGTTTTGGGACCGCCGCGGACTGGGGCTCGTGCGGCTGCTCGACCCCCGGGAATACTCCGAGCGCTACGCCGATGCCGTGGGGCCCGATGCACTGGCGATTTCGGCCGTGGAGCTGGCAGATCGGTTGGGAGGGAGCCGCCGGGCCATCAAGGTGGCGCTGCTCGATCAGCGCGCGCTGGCCGGCGTGGGCAATCTGTACGCCAGCGAAATTCTGCACCTGGCGAAAGTCGATCCTTGCCAGCCGTGCGACGCGCTTAAGCCCGCCCAGTGGCGGCGGATCCACGCCGCGCTGCGCGAGGTGCTGGAGCTGGCGATTCGCTACGAGGGGTCGACGCTCGGCGACGGCACCTATCGCAACGCCCTCAACCAGACGGGATCTTACCAGAATCACCATCGGGTTTACGACCGAGCCGGCGAGCGCTGCCCGACCTGCGGCAAGGGCGTGGTCGAGCGGATCGTGCAGGCCCAGCGTTCAACCTTTTTCTGTCCCCGCTGTCAGCCGGCGCGCGCGATAGCGCGAAGTTTTTCGGGCGCGGACCGATAGGCTGG
>CAZPED010000382.1:0-4663 GCA_964585335.1 uncultured Planctomycetaceae bacterium
ACCGCGGCTAGCCCCATATCGATCGGCAAATTCGTTCCTAAATGGCCGCTCAAGACGAACTGCGCCGGGAATATCCGTTCGACCACGGCCGACACTTAGACCGGTTTGCTGTTGCGGCCGTCGCGCACGCCGCCGAGCGACTCGGCCAACGTCGCTCGTTCTCCCAGCGTCTCGGCTCGTCGCACGATCTCCGGACTGACGAGCGTGACCAGCGCTCCGCCGCGCGGCCAATCGTACTTCAGCAACTCGCGCAAGCACCAAGTCGAATCTCCCGGAGCGCCCGAAGTCGTGGCGTCGATGCAAGCGGCGCTCGCGGAGTTTCCGCAGGCTGGCGAGTCTGGCAGCTTATCTCCCTTGCCAGATCAGCTCGTCGTCGAAGTCGACTAGCACGACGTCGAGCCGCCGGGTGCGCCACTGCCCGGCTTTCGTGGTTGTCCCAGTTTCCGGCGCGGTTTCGTCGCCTTGAGCGGGGGTCTGGGGCGGGGCCAACCCACGATTTTCCGGCATAGAGCGCCGCGCGACCCACCGATATAATCCCGCTCCCTTTCAGGGAAGAACTCTTGTAGCGAGCACGACTTAACTCGTCAGGCAGCGATGATCGGACAAGGACGTCCGAAAGCATCGGAGGCGCATCTTGCGCCGCGCTTCTGGGCACTGGCCCAGCGATGCCCTGCTGCGCTTGTAGCGCTGCTCGCCTGCCTTGCCACCTGCTGCGCTGCGCGCGCGGAGGAAGTCTCCGTCGAGCTGCGCATCTCCTGGGGAGGCGGCGCCGAACGCACCTGGCAAGGCTCGGTCGGCCTCAGCGAGGGCCGCTGGTCCAACGTCGCACCGCTCGGCATCGAAGCCGATGAGCCCGGCTCGATCTGGATCGATGGACAGACCATCGAGGTTCATTCACGCAGCCCACGCGCCTACGACGGCTTCGACGTCACGGTCAGCGCCGAGCTCGACGCCACGCTGAACGTCTCGCTGAACAACGACGAACTCGGCGCGCCGCAAACCGTCGAAGTGCCGCTGCGCACGCTCGTCTACCAGTCGCACAGCACGCCGCTCGACGACAGCGGCAACAGGCTGATGATTGCCCGCTCTCCCGGCGACCGCCTACGGGTAAACGTGCAGCGCGACACGCTGATCTTCGCCCCCGGCGAAGCGTTTCCGCTCGAGATCGAGCCCTACCTGGTCGATCAGGCTGGCGGCAAAGTGCGATTGCTCACGCAAATCACGACCAACCCCGGCGGGCAAAGCGTCTGGCACCAGGAATACGAAGCCGGCCCGGAAGGGACCGAAACGTCGATCACGCTGCGAGCCCCCGAGACCGAGGGCGTCTACGATCTGACGATCGCCGCGACGCAATCGATTCGCTTGCCGCGTCGGCTGGCGATGAAGAAACCGCTGGCCGAACGGAAGGTGCAATTCATCGTGGTCGACTCCCGGCCACAGCCCCCCGACAGTCCGGCGGCGCTGGCCAAGATCGTCGAGATCAATCCGATGAACCCGCGCTGGTGGGAGCGGTTCAGCAACCTGCCATTGATCCCCGGCCTGCGCAAGGGCCCGCTGGGCAACGGCGACGCCGCCACCTGGGAACACCCGGTGCTGGGCCCCATGATCCAACTCGGCGCGGTTGGCGCCGCCACGGGCGTCAGCTGGGAAGCCTACCCGCTGCCGATCAACAATCCCGGCCAGCCGCACATTCTTGAAATCGAGTATCCCAGCGACGTACCGCAAGCGATGGGCATCAGCCTCATCGAACCCAACGCGGCCGGCGCCGTCGTGCCCATCGGCGTCGACACGGGCGTGTACGTTTCCGACGAGGAGGCCGAGAGCACGCCCCACCTGGTGCGGCACCGTGTGGCATTCTGGCCCCGCACCAAGACGCCGCTGGTGCTGATTACCAACCGCCGCCAAGGCGCGCGGGCGGTGTACGGCAAGATCGCCGTGCTCAGCACACCGCACTCGCAGTTTTCGATGCTCACGCTCGGCCGGGGCGCCGGCGGGGGCAACGTGCTGCCCCCCGCCTTCAGCGACAAGGGCGCCGCCGAGCGGCTGTGGGCCGGCTACCTGGACCGGCCGCTGTTCGTCGAAAACTTTTCCGCCCCCGAGGCGCTCGATGCCGTGAGCCAGCGCAGCCTCGACGACTGGCAAACGTTCTACCAGGGAGCCCAACGGCTGATCACCTATGCCCGGCACGTGGGCTTCGGCGGCATGATGCTGTCGGTCTATGCCGATGGCAGCGCCATTTATCCCAGCCAGCTTCTTGAAGCCACGCCGCGCTACGACACTGGGCGATTCTTCTCCACCGGCCAAGACCCACAGCGCAAGGACGTGCTCGAACTGCTGCTGCGCATGTTCGACCGCGACGAACTGACGCTGGTGCCGGCCCTCCAATTCGCCGCGCCGCTGCCCGCGCTCGAAGAGCTGAGGCGCGCCGGCGGCCCCGAGGCCGAAGGCATCGAGTGGATCGGCCCCGACGGCAAGCCCTGGCTCGATTCGCAAGCCGCGCAGCAGGGACTGGCCCCCTACTACAACGTGCTCGATCCGCGAGTGCAGCAGGCGATGCTGCAAGTCGTGCGCGAACTGGCCACGCGTTACGGCGCCCACGCGTCGTTCGGTGGCGTGGCCCTGCAACTGACGCCCGACGGCTTTGCCCAACTGCCCGGCGACGACTGGGGCTACGACGACCAAACGATTGCCCGCTTCGAACGCGACACGAAGTTGCGCGTGCCCGGCAGCGGGCCACAGCGATTTGCCGCCCGCTCGAAGTACCTGATGGGCCCTGGCCGCGCCGCCTGGCTCGACTGGCGCGCCAACACGCTGGCCAGGTTCCATCGCCAGTTGCGCGACGAGGTCGACCGCCGGCACGAGGGCGCCAAACTCTACCTGGCCGGGGCCAACCTGCTCGACAATCGGCAAACCATGTATCGCTTGCGGCCGACATTGCCGCGCCGCGTCACGCTCGAAGACGCCCTGCTCGAACTGGGCATCCGCGTGGCGGCCTATCGCGACGAGCCGAACCTCGTGCTGGTGCGTCCGCAAAGCCTCAAGCCCGCGGCCGGCCAGCGCTGGGCCTCTGGCGGCGACTGGGAAACGTGCCTGGCCCCGGGCGAAGCCGACCGGTTGTTTGCCGCCAATGCCGAGCCAGTCAGCCTGTTCTTTCACGAACCGCAAAAGGTTCGCCTGGCCAGCTTCGACGCCAAGAGTCCGTTTGGCGCTGCCAACACCCACGCCTGGCTGGTCTCGGAGATGTCCCCCTCGGGCGAACGCAACCGGCGACGCTTTGCCCACGCGCTAGCTGCCCTCGACGCGGCCCAAATGTTCGACGGCGGCTGGCTGCTGCCCCTAGGTCAGGAAGACGCGCTGCGCGAAGTGCTGAGCGTTTACCGCAAACTGCCCGCCCAGCGATTCAACACCGTGCCCGGCGAGTTCCAACCGGTAACCGTGCGCACGCTCGCGCACGAGGGCTACACATATATCTACCTGGTCAACGACTCGCCCTGGGAGGTCGGCACATCGGTGAACCTCGACCTGCCGGCCGACTGCGTGCTCGAGCGCTTGGGCGAGTGCCGCACCGGCACGCTAACGCGAAACGTCGGTGGCGCCCAGTGGCGAATGGCCTTAAGGCCCTACGACCTGGTGGCGGCGCGGTTCGCCAATCCGCGCGTCGCCGTCCGCCAGGTGCAAGTCACCACGCCCGAACAAGTGCCGCTGGCCTTGCAACGGCGAATTCGCGACCTGGGGGCGCGGGTCCGCGCGCTGGGCGCACCGCAGCCCCTGGCCGTGCTCGAAAACCCAGCCTTCGAATTGCCACCCGGCGAAAGCGGCTCGATTCCTGGCTGGACGGCCCTCGCGCCCATGGGAACCACGATCAGCCTCGACACCGCCCACAAGGCCTCGGGCCGGCAGTCGCTCAAGCTCACCAGCTCGGGTCAGCCCGTGCAGATTGTCAGCGGCAATTTCGCGCCCCCGACCACCGGACGGTTGGCCGTGGAAGTGCGCTTGCGGCACGAACCGGCCAGACCGCAGCCCTCGCTGCGCATCTTCGTACAGTGCGACGGGCACGACGCGAAGTTCGAACGCTACGGCGTCACGCCCTCGATTGCGCCCAATGCCGCGGCCCCCGACGAATGGGCCAGCTACACCTTCCGGCTCGATTACCTGCCTGCCGAAGGGCTGGAAAACGTGCGCGTGGGTCTCGAACTGATCGAGCCAGGCGAACTGTGGATCGACGACGTGCAGGTGTTCGACCTGGTGTTTGCCGAAAGCGAGCGCTACGAGCTGTCGAAGCTGATCAGCCTGGCCAGCGTGGTGCTCGAAAAGCGGCAACTGGCCGATTGCAGCCAGTTGCTCGACGGCTTCTGGCCGCAGTTCCTGGTTTCGAACGTGCCGCTGGCCCAGGCCGGCACCAGCGTGGCACGCTCACCTGGTGGACGCGCGGCCCAGCCCAACCCGGCGCCGGTCAAGAAATCGACCGTGCTCGAAAACCTCAAGGACTACCTGCCCCGCCTGCCGCGCCGATAGTCGCGCAAGACCGCTAGCCTGGCGGCCAGCTCATCGGCCGGCCCCCGAGCAGATGAAAGTGCAGGTGATCGACCGACTGCCCCGCATAGGGTCCGCAGTTGACGATCATGCGGTAGCCCTCGTCGAGCTGCAGCTGTTTGGCCAGTTT
>CAZPED010000383.1:0-4661 GCA_964585335.1 uncultured Planctomycetaceae bacterium
GACATGTCGGTACCTCCGTTACCTTGCCCGCGGAAAAGAACTCCGTCATGGTAGTTTATCGGCCGATTTCTGGCAATCACAGCTGTGCAGAACCTCAAGTGAGGACTGGGCTTGTGAATTAAATCACAAGTGCTAGCCGGGGCCCTTCCCCTGTTTCATCCCAGTCGGTTGCAACAATAGGAGAGCTGGGCGGCCGGTAGGGTTCGCGCCAGCGCCTTTGCGGTCAGTGCGGGGTTAAATGTCGGGGGAGGCGAAGACCCGCGACGTTGGCCCCTGGGGCGGGCACGCGGTGGGGCGTCGGGTTCTGAAAGCGCCACGCCCCTGACCCTGGACCGCCGCTGGTGTCCGCGCGTGCGGTCGCCGCTGACGGCAACTTTGATTAGACTAATCGATGGGCTGAGATGCGGGGCGCGAACCTTCGTCGGTGATCTCACGGAATGGGCAGCCAGCGTTTTAATGTCGTCGTAGTCTTGTTCTGGTGCGCGACCATGACCTGGCTGGTGGTCGCCAAGATCTTGCCGCCGCTGCGCGTGGGCGAGCCGCCCAATTACGCCACGATTCTGCAAGAGACGGAAAACGAGCCGCCCGTCTGTTGGCAGATTCGTCTCGACGAAAAGACCATTGGCTGGGCCGCCAACAAAATGGTCCGCCGCAAGGACGGCATTACAGACCTCTACAGCCGCGTGTACCTGGACGAGTTGCCCTGGAGGGAGTTCAGCCCAGGTTTGGTGGGCACGCTGTTGCGTCCTGTGCTCGAAAGTTTCAACGGCTTGGACGTCGACAAGAAGACCCGGTTGGTGATCGATCCGTTGGGTCGGCTCGTGGAGTTTGAATCGCGCGTGCGGTTGGGCGGTCTGAACGACGCCATGAAGGTGCAAGGTCAAATCGACGGCGCAACGCTGAAGATTTCCGCGCAAGCCGGCGGCTTGCCCTATAAGTTCGAACAACGCTTGCCTCCCAACGCGCTGATGAACGAGGAGCTGTCGCCGCAGGTGCGCATGCCTGGACTGCGTGTCGGCCAGCGCTGGACGGTGCCGATTTACAGCCCGCTCCGCGCGCCCAGCAGTCCGGTCGAGATTCTGCAAGCCGAAGTGGAGCGCAACGAGCGGCTGACCTGGTGTCACGCGGCGCAGCCCTGTCACGTGATCGTGTATCGCGGCGACTCGGGCGCCGGTTCGGCCAGCGACGAAGTACGCGGCCGGGCCTGGGTCGGCATGGACGGCGTGGTCTTGAGACAGGAAGTCACGGTTCTCAATTCTCACCTGCACTTTATCCGCCTGGGCGATCAGGCCGCCGAAGAGGTCTGGACCGCCCTGGGGGAAGATTGGTATGGCGACTTGCCCTCTCGTTTGGCGCGGCGGTTGCTGGAGCAAATGATCGATTCGGAAGAGTAGTCTCTCGCTGGCGCGCCCCCTTATTTTCGGCGAGCATCAGGGCATGATTGAGTTCGAACACGTCACTCGCAAATACGGCACGAAAACGGCCGTCGCGGACCTGGACCTGACCATTCCGCGCGGCGAGTTGTTCGCGTTCCTGGGGCCCAATGGGGCCGGCAAGACCACCACGATCAAGATGATCGTGGGGCTGCTGCAGCCCAGCGCGGGCAAGATCCGGCTCTGCGGGCACGATGTCACGCTGAACAACAGCGCCGCCAACCGGCTGCTGGGCTACGTGCCCGACGTGCCCTACTTGTACGAGAAGCTGTCGGGGGCCGAGTTTCTGCAATTCATTGCCGACATGTATGGCATCGAGCGCCGCGAGGCCGCGAAACGCATGGACCAGCAGATCGAACTGTTCGGCTTGCAGGATTTCGTCGGCGATCTGGCCGAGAGCTACTCGCACGGCATGAAACAGCGCGTGGCGTTTGCCGCGGCCATGCTGCACAATCCGCCGGTACTGGTGATCGACGAGCCAATGGTCGGCCTCGACCCGCGCAGCGTCCGCCTGGTCAAGGACCTGTTGCGGGCTAACGCGGCCGCGGGGCAGACGATCTTCATGTCGACGCACTTGCTGTCGATCGCGGAGGAAATCGCCGACCGGGTGGGCATCGTCGATCACGGACAACTCAAGTTCCTGGGAACGATCGACGAACTGCGCGAGCGAGTATCGGCTCGCGAGGGATCGCTCGAACGGCTGTATCTCGACTTCACGGCCGGCGAAGCGCTGGGTAACGACCAGCCGCTGGGCCTTGCGCCCGAGGGACGCTGAGGAGCCACGATGCACGAAACGGCACAGCGAGCCCTGCGAGAGCTGCCACCGCTGCAAGACGCTGTCGCGCTGTCGGCCGGGGCCGAGGCGCGGCTGTTGTGGCGCGTGCGCATGCGGATGATGCTCACCTCGCTGCAGCAGGCGATTGCCACCGCACGGCTGCGGGTCACGCTCGTGGTCCTGCTCAGCGTGCTGTTCTGGTATGGGCTGTTTAGGCTGTTCAGCGGCGGCTTTGAGTTCCTGGGCACCACGATCAACCACCCGTCGACCCACGCCCAGACGGTGCAGGCGATTTACAACGTCTTCTTCGCCTCGCTGATGATGATGCTGGTGTTCTCTTCGGGCATCATTCTCTACAGCGGGTTATATAGCTCGTCGGAAGCCGAGTTTTTGCTGACCACGCCCATCCGCCCCGAGCGGATCGTAGTGCATAAGTTTCAAGAGGCGATCGTGCTCAGCAGCTGGGGCTTCCTACTGCTGGGCAGTCCGATGCTCGTGGCCTACGGCTTGCAGAACGACGCGCCGTGGTATTACTTCCTGCTGCTGGTTCCCTTCATGCTGGCGTTCGTTTATATACCCGGCGGACTGGGGGCCGTGCTTTGCCTGCTGTTCGTGCATCGGCTGGGAAGGACCCGCAAGCATTTCTTTTCGCTCACGATCGTGGCCTGCCTGCTGGGCGTGCTGCTTGTGGGCTGGTCGCTGCTGGGCAAGACCGAGAGCGATTTGCTCACTCCGCACTGGTTCCAGGAGATGCTAGGCCGGCTGCAATTCAGCGAGCACAGGCTGCTGCCCAGTTGGTGGCTAAGCTCGGGGCTGCTCGAAGCGGCCCGTAAGGACTCGCTGCACGATTCCTGGGCCGAGAGCCTGTTGTTTCTGTCGCTGTTGATCTCGAATGCCTTGTTTTTTCGGGTGGTGGCCGTCGGCGTGGGGGCGAGGATCTACCGCCAGAGCTATAGCGAGTTGCGCACCGAGCGCTCGCGAAAGCGGCCCAGCCAGCGGTTCTGGCTCGACATGGCGGTCATGCGCTGGACGCCCTGGCTGACCCCGCAGATGCGACTGTTGATCGTCAAGGACTTGCGGCTGTTTCGCCGCGACCCGGTGCAGTGGTCGCAGTTCATCATCTTCTTTGGTCTATTGGCGCTGTACTTCACGAACATCCGGCGATTCAGCTATGACGTGAACTACACGGCCTGGGTCAACATGATCAGTTTCTTGAACCTGGCCGTCGTGGGACTGATTCTCTCGACCTTCACCACGCGGTTCATTTTTCCAATGCTCAGCCTCGAGGGACGGCGGTTCTGGATCCTCAGCATGTTGCCCGTCCACCGCGACGAGGTGCTGTGGGGCAAGTTTCTGTTCGCCGCCGTGGGCGCCACGGTGCCGTGCTGCGCGTTGATTCTGCTCAGCGACTTGATGCTGCAAATCGCCCCGTTGGTTTTGGTAATCCACCAGCTGATTTGTCTGCTGCTGTGCGTTGGCCTGGCGGGTATTGCCGTCGGCCTGGGGGCCAAGATGCCCGACCTGCGCGAGGAGTCCCCCTCGAAAATCGCCGCCGGCTTTGGGGGCACGCTGACGCTGGTGGTCAGCGCGTTTTACATCGTGGTGGTCGTGCTGCTGACGGCCGTGCCGTCGCACTTCTACCTGGCGACCGCCGGCGTGAACGGCGACCTCGCCCATGAGCGCCTGTGGTTGGCCGCTGGCACGCTCGCCGCCTGCGTGCTGGGGTTGGCCGCCACGCTGATTCCGATGACGATCGGCCTGCGGGCGTTCCGATCGCTTGAATTCTGAGCCGCGCCTACGCGGCGCCCGTCGAGCCGAGCTTGCTGAGGGCATCGCGATATCGGCTGCGCGCTTCGTAAGCGATCCAACCCAGGTAGGCATTGGCCCCCAGCGAGCAACATAACAGTACCAGGGCCACGAAAAAGGCTGGCCAGGGCCGGGCTGGCTCCTCCGCGGTGTGTTCGCCCGCGGTGGCGTTGGCCGTCGGGCGATTGACCTCGGTCGATTTAGGTTTCTCCGAATAGCCGGCGTTGAGCAGTAGGTGGGGCGGCGTATCGGCCGAACTGGTCGCGGCCGGCTCGTGTCCCGCCATGGATTTGGCCGGCGGCTCGGCCGGCGGTGGCGCATCGGCCAGGTGCGCCGGCTCGGGCTCGTGCGCTGCGGGCGCATGCACTTCGGGTTCTTGCGCTGGCTGAGCGACGTGGTCCGGTTCAACATGTAGCGGCTCGGCCGGATGCGGTTCGAGGTGGTCTGCCGGATCCGTGGGCGGTGGCGGCAGGTCCTTAAGCACCGGACTTTGAGTTTGCGCCACCTTGGGCGGCGGGGCCGTTTCGACGGGTTGGCGACGCGCCCGGGGGGCCGCCACCTTGGGAGGCGGTGCCGCAGGCGTGGGGGCCACCGCGGGAGATGGCTCATTGGCAGGCGGCAGCGCCGGACGAGCGGCGGTCGAGGCC
>CAZPED010000384.1:0-4652 GCA_964585335.1 uncultured Planctomycetaceae bacterium
GTCAAGTCGAAGGCCCCCGAGCCGGCATCGCTGGCCGAGATGGCCCCGAACTCGAGAAAAGCGCTCGGGCTCAAGGCGTTCCAGGCAGCGACAATCGCGGCTGCCGCGGCAGCTGCCGTCGCACCGCCGGCGACGACCGAAAGGCTCTTGCTGCCGAGCGTAAGCACGAACACGTCGTCGTCCTCGACAGTGCCGCCGATCGTGCAGCGGGTGACTTGCGCCGTGGCTTGCGCGTCGCCCTTCCAAATAGCCGTGGCCATCAGGTCCTCCTCATCAAATTGGCCAAGGAGTCGGCGAGGCCAGCAGCGGTCCCGCGTCCTCGAAGCTGTAGTTCCAACTGACGCGAAAATCGGTGAACGTCGGATTGCCCGGCGGGCCGCTGCGTTTCGGCACGTCGTAGCGCACCGAACGCCGGTCGGTATGTTCGGCGCCGGGCCAGATCGGCGGCGCCGGCGTAGGGTAACTGCGATAGCCCACGGCCTGCCCCGACTGCGTCACCCGGTAGGTCGTGGCTTGCTTGAGCAGCTGTTTTTGCGGCGCACCGTTGATCGGTTCGAGGAATACGAACTGCGGTCCGCCTCCTTGAAAAGTGAGCGTCTCGGTCCAACTGAGAATCGTGGCCGCCGGGTCGAGCCAGTCAGCCTCGAGCGCAAGCGAGTAGGTGCGAAACGTCGAATACTCCGCCCCCTTCCCCTCGGGAAAGCTGGGGGGCGTGACGACGCGCACGCCGCCGCTCGTGGCCGCGCTAATGATCCGGTGGCTCGAAGGCTGCCCGTTATCGAAGTAAAAGCCGACGTCCTGGCCGTGAGTGCCGTAGGCGGCGCTGAGCGATTGGATCGCCGCGCCGATGCCCGCCTGGTCGGCAGCTTGCAGGCGCCCCTGAATGCTCCAGCGTTCGCGCACGCCGCGCGGCAGACCGCCCTCGCTGAACAGGCCCACCTTCGAAATCACCACCGACGCTTCGTTGATGGCGTGCTGGTAATTGCCGTAGCGCAAATACATAACCTGGTTCCACGACGTTACAAGGTTGTCGCTCGTGCCCCGTCCCCAGCCCTCCAGGCCCCGCTAGGCCGTCGCATCGTGCGTCACGGTTAGCTCGGCCGCGCCGCCCACGCGGCGGGCCAGCATCTCCAGGTTCAACAGCAACTCCTGACGGCCGGGCACGCTCGGGCTGCGGTCGGGAACCTGCAACGTGGCAAAGCTGAAGCTCGTCTGGTAGCCGGTCGGCGGCGATCCGCCCAAAGCGTTGGTCAACTGCAACGTGCCGGCGGCGCCGGCCAGCGCCTGGGCATACAGATCGATATTGCCCACGGCCCAGGCGTGCGGCGTGCGCAAGGCGACCGTGCGGTCTCCTGCCGGAGCGTTGACAATCGTCACCGAGTTCATGAACCGGTCGGTGACCAGGCTATTGTCGATCACCAGTTCGAATTGCTTGACCTCGCGGGTCGCGGCCGCCAGAGTCAGCGAAACGTCGGAAAAGATGTAAGGCTGCGTCACTCCGAGCGACAGTGACGGAAACGATCCGGCCGCCGCCACGCTTTCCGACTGCGCAACGACGTCGAGCACCAGCCGCAGCAGGCCACCCTGCGCGCCTTGAAAAGTCGCCCGGTTGACCTTGCACCCCGCGTAGGTAAACACGCGAGCCACGCGGTCGATGGCCAACGTAAAGCTGGGCAAGGTTTCGGCCAGGTTGTAGGTCGTGCCGCTGGGTGCGGCGCCAAGAATCCGCGGTAGCCAGATGGCCAGATCCTCGGGGGTCGGCTCGAGCACCAGCTGTCCGCCCACGCGGTACGGGCCCACGCGCGTATCGTCGGCCTGGTGACTGCGCGTGCCGCGCAGCCCGCTCCGCTCGACGATCATGCCGCGCTTGACGATGCTCTCGCTGACGAAAACGAAACCCTGGTCGACGGTCACCGCGGTGCCGTAGGTCGTTTCGTTTTTTGTGCCCAGCCTGGCCTGATGTCCCATCGAAGCCGTGGTCGGTGTCATCGCTTTTCCTTTCGCTGATTAGTCAACGTTAGCGCCGGCCAGGCGTGCCGGCCGATTTCAATTTGCGGGGGCAGCCGGCTCAAAAGCCTCGGTGTTCCCGGCTGACAAACCGCAACACGAGCGCCGAGGCCAGCAGCTCCCGCTTCCAGGCGTCGACGCTGATTCCTTCGGCCGAATCGACGACCGTGTCGATCACCTCCGGCACTCCAGGCAAACGCTGATTGCGAAACGCGCGGGCAATCTGCTGCCGCCACAACAGGTGGCGATCGAGGTGCGCCCCTTGCGTGGGCTCCTGGTTGTCGCGGTCCAAAATGGCCACCAGTACGTCGTAGTGCACGTCGTCCAGGCCGTTCGTGCCAGCCGTCGCGGGCATGGCCGCCCGCGCGGGCGAAAGCACGATGGCCGGCAAGCCCAGCCGCGCGGCTCCGCGGTTGGTCGAGAACTTTTCGACCACTACTTGCTCGCCATCGAGCCCTGCCAGCAGCAGCAAGCGAATCCGCGCCTGCGCACCTTCCAGACAGCGGGTGTGAATCGACTCCAGGCCATCGGTCACGGCGAAGTACACGACGCCCGACACCATCGCGCCGGCGGCTGAAGTAACGAGCGCGTGGGCAAAGTAATGACCGGGAGTCAGAGCCAAGTCAACGCTGCCGCTGCCCGTGCGCTCGCCGGCCCAGCGCCACGAACCCGCGGACAATTCGCCGCCAAACCGTTGGATCAAGACGCTCGCGGCACCACCGGCTGGCGCCGCGGCGATGGTAGCCACGGCGCCCGAGCCGTCGCCGCGATCGGCGATCGAAAGCACGGGAGTTGGCGGCGGCGCTACGGCCCCCAAGCTGCGCAGCAGTGGTGCAACTTCGGCGACGGCAATCATGTCAGGCTTTGCCCCAGAATGGTGTTCGTGTTGGTAACCGCGTTGCCCTGCACGTCGCGCAGCTTCTGCCGCAGCAATTCGACGGCGCCGGGCTGCCCCAAAGCGCCGCTGCCACGCTTGATCAGCACCAGGGCCCAGGGCACGACCGAGGTATCAATAACGCGATCGGCTTCGAGCAGGTCGCGACAGAGCGTCACGCCGGCCAGCCCGCCTCTGCCGTCGACGGCAATTTGGTTGGCGCCGTTGCCCGTGGTGGGCAGGCTTCCCGCGCCGCCGCTGGCCACGCCAGGTAGCGCGGTCAGCCCGCCGCGCACGCTGTCGTTGACGTCCATGCCCAGAGTTAGCTGATACTCGACGTCGGCTTGCGTGGTGCCCGTGGCGCTAACCGACACCAGCAACGCCCTGGCGCCGGCAACGGCAAAGCGGGCATCTGGCAAGTAGATTTCGTAGATCCCCGGGTGGTTGACCGCGTCAAGCTCGCGGAAGCGGCACTTGCCCGCGGCGCTGGGAGCCTGGTAAGTGCCCACGGGCGTGGTGGGCGTTTCGATGTTGCCGCCGGTGCAAGCGACGGTCGCGGCCTCGACGTCAGCCTTCGAGGCCACGCGCAGGCCGGCGCTGGCCGCGGTCAGCCCGGTCTTGCCTGCCCCCGTGGCGCTCGCGGCGTCGAGCAGCTTGACGAGGATCACTTCCTGGGTGGTCCCAACTTTGCGCAGATGTTTCATGTCAGGCTCCGATCTGGCCGGTCAGCTGCTGCATGCCACCGGTAAAATTCGGCACGGACAGCGGTACGGGCGGGTCATAAGTCACGACAAGTCTTGGTCGCGAGGCAGCCGGATTGGCTTCACTCGACGAGAGCACGGTAATGAAGTTGTTGCTGCCGCCGCTTTCAGGTCCAATCACCACCAATTGCAGCCAACCGCCGCGATTGGCGAGCGCGTCGATCGCCAGGTTCTTCAAGTTGGCAAACACGACGTCAGCGGTCGTACTAGCCACAGTCGTCGCGTCGTGGTCGAGCATCGCAAAGTCGCTGCCCGGGGCGGTCCAAGCGTGGGCGCCGTCGTATTGGTTCCAGCTGGCGCCATATTCGGTCCAATCGCCGCGCGTCAGCCGATAGGCCGCTAACGCCGCCGCCGCCGACAACGAACCGCCGTCGCCATGAAACAGCGTGAGCTCGGCCGCCAGAATCGCCGCGCGGGCCGGCAACGCCCGCAAGTCGAAGCGAAACAGCGCGCGGCTGAAGACGGTCACCTTGGCAACCGTGGCCGTGCCGACGCTGAGCAGATCGGCATCGCCAAAATTCACGTTGGCGTACTGACCACTGAGCACATAGGTGTCAATGCCGTCGGTGTTGCCGGGTTGAATGATCAATTGACTGCTCATGCCCCGCCCTCCAGCACCTCGGCCAGCCGCGCTTGCAGCGCGGCCAGGTCGGCTTCGGCCCGGAACAGCACGGCCGTCCGCTCCTCGGCAACTTCGCCCACGGCCAGCGGTTCGTAACCGATCGGTTGATAAGTAATGACGCCCAGGGCGTTCATCCGCGCCCGCTCGCTGGTCGGCCGCGCGTCGATTTCGGCGAAACCGCGCGTGGCGCCGCCGGCCCGGGCCCACGCGGCGTACTGATCCAACAGGCGGTAGTACAAGTCGTCGCTGTCGGCGGCCAGCGCCACCAGTCGTGGCAAGTCGGCAGGGCCGCACCAGATGCCAAAGCCCAGGGGCGTGCCGCTGTCGAGCGCGAGCATCAGCGTCAAGCTCGCGGCAAGCAGTCCGTCCACGTAGGCCGCATCCACTG
>CAZPED010000385.1:0-4645 GCA_964585335.1 uncultured Planctomycetaceae bacterium
CGTGCCCGTACTTACCCTTCTTCCACTTGCGGTCGCCCGTCGCCAGGTCGATGCACGAGAGCACTCCCTCGTCGAGCCCATAGGCGTGCCCGTCGCGAATCACGGCATTGGTGAACTTGGTTTTCATGTTGTTTTTGCGCCACAGCTCGTCGACGGTCCAGCTTTCGCCCGACGTGAGCTGCCAGAGGGCGCTGCCAATGCCGTAGCCCTTGCTGAGCAACAGCCGGTCGTTGCCGACCGCCAATGGCTGGCTGACGTTCGGCGAGGCAGCCGTGTCATCTGGCCAAATGTGTTGCCACAGCACGTGTCCATCGCCCGGATCGTGCGCCGTGACGTAGTGCTCGTTGACGATCACCACCTGCGGCCGGCCATTGAGATTCAACAGAGTTGGCGAACTGTACGACGAGGCATCGTCGCCCGCTGCCCACACCAGGGCGCCGGTGTCCTTGTGATAGGCCACGAGCGACTTGTTGGGCTTGCCCCCCGCGCTGACAATGACCTGATCGCCAACCACCAGCGGCGAGCAGCTTTTGCCCCACTGCGGAACCTGGGCGTCATTCTCACTGACGATTTCGTGGGTCCACAGCGGCTTGCCGCTTGAACCGTCGAGGCAAGCCAGGTGCCCCAGCGCGCCCAGCGCGTAGATTTTGCCCTGATGAATCGTCGGAGTTGCCCGAGGTCCCAGGCCGGCCAGCGATGCGTAGAAGCGCCCCGGCGAGGCATACGACCAGCAAAGCTTGCCGGTGGCGGCCTCGTAACAGGTGACCAGTTCGTCGGCCTCGCGCTGCTCCTGCGTCACGGCATAGCCGTCGACCACCGCAAAGCTCGACCAGCCCGCGCCAATCGGCTGCCGCCAGAGCAATTTGGGCGGGTCAGCCTGCCAATCGCGGGCCAATTTCACGTTGTTGATCGTCGCCCGCCGCCCCGAGCCCAAAAACTCCGGGTAGTCATCCGGCGAAACTTCACCAAAGCTGGCCGTCCCTTTCGACACTTGCGGCAGCTCGCGGGCCGTGGCAAAACGCCACACCACGCGGGGCCGCACGTCGCCCGTGAAACCGTCGACTCGAAACAGCGTGGCCAACACGGCCGCCGCCAGCGCCACCGCCCCGCCCACGCGTAGCCGTGTGGCCAAGCGCGCCGGAGCCATCGCCACGAACCAGACGAATAGCGCGATCGAACTGGCCCCCAGTACAATCACCCGGCAAAGGAACGGCGTCAGAAACTTGGAGAGTCGCGAGGCCACCGGCGCCAGCGATTCCAGGTTCTCGATCAACTCGAGCGCCCCCACCCCGCCGATGGCCAGCACCACCACGATCCAAGGAAACCAATATCGCCGCTTGCGCTCTGGACCGGCCGCTGCTGGCTCGGCCGCCGAGTTTGCTTCGTCTGCCATGATCGTTCGTCCCTGATAATGAGGTGAAAGGCGGGCGCACTGTCCCCTGCCTTCACCAGCAAACCCCAGCGAGCGCCGCGACCGGCCTACCGCGACAAACTGCGCAGGTAAGCGTACAAGTCGCTCAACTGCTGATCGGTCAGCGGGTCGAGCAACCCGGTGGGCATCAGCGATTGAGCGCTCTTGCGCATCGACGAGGTTTCGGCATTCAACACGCGCACGGTCGTGTCGGGCCCCGTCTGCAAAAGCGTGCTCTCGGGCGACTCGTACACGACCAGCCCATGATACACCTGTCCGTCGCGTGTGGCCAACAGGGTCGTGTGATAGGTGGGCGAAACTTCCAGGTTCGGGTCGATGATCGCCGTGAATAAATCCTCGCGCGACATGCGCGTAACCGCTCCCTTGAGCTCCGGCCCCAAGTGGCCGCTCACCTGGTGGCAGCGATGACAGCCGCGGGCTTCGAACACGACCCGGCCTCGCTGTTGGTCGCCCGCATCCCAGGGCACCGCGGCCAGCCGCCGCTTCCAGCCGGCCGCATCGGCGCCCGAGCTGGCCCGCAGTTGGGCCGCGTGAGCCGGATAATACTGGTCGAACACCTCGAACCAGGGGATGTAGACCTTGCTCGGGTCGGGATCCAAGTCGACGTCCGAGTTTTCCTCGGTCCAGAAGTTCAGCAATTTGACAAGCGACCGCCGCGGCTCGACTTGTTTCGGCTGCGCGCAAGATTGTTTGAGCGCCCGCAGCGCAACGACCATCTCGTCCGACGTGCAGTTCAAGCCCAGATGCACCAGGGCCTTGGCCGCGCGCTCGACGACTCCCGGCTGTGTCGAGGCCAGCCCGGCCACCAGCCGGGGCCGGTCTTCGGCCCGTGGATGTCGCGCGAGCGCCAACACAATGGCATCGCGCAGATCGACCGCATCCCACTGCGCGCGCACCAGCGGCAGCGCAACGTCGGCCGGCAGCCTGGCGACCAGCCCGACGAGCTCCCCGCTCGGTTGTTGGCCGCTGGCCACGACCGCTTTCCACAGTTTTTCGACGGCGGCCGGTTGCTGCTCGCGCGGCAACCGGGCCACGAGTAGCTCCTGTCCGACGCGGCTCAGCTTGGGGCTGGCCGCCACGGCGGCACCCAATTGACTGTCGCGCCGGCACAGTTCGTCGAATGCCTCGCCCAGGCGCTGCGGCCAGTTGCGGCTAGGGAATTGATCGAGCGCGTCGAGCTTGGCATGCAGCGTCAGCAAGCACTCGGCCGTGGCCGCAGTCACCTCCGCCGAGCGCTCGCCTCCCAACAGCGACATCACGATCAGGTAATGCACGTCATCTTCAACCGCGCTGGTTGCCGTCCATTGCCGGGCAATCGCCGTCAGTAGTCCGGTCCCACCGCCGCCCACCATTCCCAGCGTCCGCGCCAGCTCGCGGTTCACTTCGGCGTCGGACGTGGGAAAGGCGGCCGACAACTGGTCGGCAATCTCCTGCCGAATGTCTGCGCTCAAGCCCTGCGCCTGGTTCGCCACGTAACCGCAATACACTTCCGCCTGACCAGGGGCCGTCCGCACGTCCCCCAAGGCCAACTGAATCAGCCTGAGCGCTTCCAAGCGCAACACCTGGTCGCTCTGGCCGGCGCGCAAGGCAGCCAAATACAACGCCGTGTCGGCCGCCGTCGCCGGCACGCCAGCGCGCTGCGCCTCGGCCAGCCCGATCCACGTAGGCGCCAGTCGCAGCCTCCACGCATCCTCGGACACGCGGACCCGGCTTCGCCAGGCCTGATAGCTGGCATTGCCGCGCCCGGCCGCCAAGTCGATCGCCGCTGTGCGCACGCGCCGCACCGGGCTCGACAAGCCCCGCGTCCAGTCCGGTTCGACGGGCAGGTTCCCAGCCGGCAGATCCGCCAGGCACAGCCCCTCCCAGGCGGCGCGCTGCACGGCCAAATCCTCGTCGCCCGTGAGCGTGGCCAGCAACCGCGCGCCTTCGGCGGTCGAGCGCCCCGCCGTCAGCGCCCAGGCCGCGCGTGCCCGCACGGCGGGATCGCGCGCGTCGACGATTCCAACGGCCGACGCGCCATCGACACCGCCATACGTTTCTACCAGCACTTCCAGGGCCCGGCACCGCTCGGCCGTGCTACGCCGCTCGTCGCGCGCGGCTTGTTCAAACGGTCCGCGCCCCAATCGCTCGGCCAGCGGCGTCCAACGCGCACGCGACCAACTGGCCAATGGCTGATCGGCGGTCAGTACGCGATCGAGGTCGTCGCGCGGCTCCGCGGGCTGCGCCGCCTGGGGGCCCGTGATGCGGAATACGCTGCCGCGCGTCCGCCGTCCGCCAATGGCCACGTACAGTTCGCCCGCCGGACCGACGGCCAAGTCGCAAGGGGCAAAACCCACGTCGCCCGTGGTCTGCAAAAACACTTCCAACTGCGTGGCGTAGCTGGCTCCCGAGGGCGTGAGCGGAAAGTAGTAGACACGTCCCAGCGTCCAGCAAGCGGCAAAAACGCCGCCCCGATAGCGCTCGGGGAACTGCCGATGGCGATACGTCACCACTCCGGTCGGTGAACCGCGGCCGATTTCGGCGAGCCGCTCCACGTTGTCGAAAAACGAGGCCGGCCGATTCCAGCCACGAGCCCAGCCCATTAGCAGCCAGCCGTGCTCTTGACCTTGGGCAACGTCGAACAGCCGCGTCGGCGCGTACCACGGCAGATGGTAATCGCGCTCGCCGTCGGAATCGACCGTCAGCAGTCGCCCCGCCGCGTCAAAGTCGAGATCATAAGGATTGCGAAACCCGTGCGCGACCACGTCCATCGGCTTGCCGGCGGCCGAAAACCTTGCCACCGCCCCCGACCGTGGATGCTTGACCGGCGACACTCCACGCACGGCCAGCGATTCTGACACGCCCGCGTCGTTGCCGCAGATGACGTAGTAGCAGCCGTCGGGCCCACGCACGATGCCGTTGGCGCCGTGCTCTGGATGGCGCAGCGGCGCCCACACCTCGGGCTTGCCGTCGGCGGCGCCGTCGCCATCGCTGTCGCGCAGCCGCATTACGGCGTTGTCGCCCGTGCAAATCAGGTCGGCGCCGTCGAAGTACATGCCATGCGCGCCGCTGGCCGGCATGGGGGCAAACGTCGTGGCGCGGTCTGCCCGGCCGTCACCATTGTCGTCGTGCAAGGTCTTGACATAGCCAGCGCCGGCCACGACCACGCGGCCCTGGGCATCTACGGTCATCGAAAAGATGTCGTGCGCCAGTTCGTCGGGCTGCCGATGTAGC
>CAZPED010000386.1:0-4642 GCA_964585335.1 uncultured Planctomycetaceae bacterium
CCGGCGGGCTCGATTTCGCGTTGCTTAAGCCCATCGACACGCAGTTCCTCATCTCGCTGCAGAAAGTTAGCTGGTCGTCGCTCTCGAACTTCGTGTTCGCCTGTCTGCTGCTGGGCTACGCGGTCGTGCGGCTGCCGCAACCGCCGACGCTCGTGCAGTTCGCGCTCTATCCGCTCTACATCGCCTGCGGCGTGGCGATCATGTACAGCCTGATGATTACGCTCTCGGCCACCAGTGTTTGGCTGGGGCGGAACCAGACACTCTATGACTTCTGGTTCTACATCACGAACTTTTCCCGCTACCCGATGGAGATCTACCGCGGCACGATCGGCGACCCGTTGCGGCTGGTCTTCACGTTCGTGCTGCCGGTGCTGATCGTGGTGAACGTGCCCGCGCAGCTGATGGCCAAGCCGCTCGACGCGCAGCACTGGCCGCTGGCACTGTTCGCGTTGGCCGCGGCCGCCGGGTCGCTGTGGATTTCGCGGGTGATCTTTCGCCGCGCGATGCTCGCCTATCGCAGCGCCAGCAGCTGAGGGCCGGGCGACTACTTCTTCGCCTCGTCGCTCTTGGCCCCGGCGGGCTTCTCGAATTGCAGCGACGCCGAGTTCATGCAATAGCGCTGCCCGGTGGGCTGCGGACCGTCGTCGAAGACGTGACCCAGGTGCGCCCCGCAATGACTGCACGTCACTTCGGTGCGAACCATGCCGTGGCTCATGTCGACATGCTCGGCCAGGTTCTCCGACTTCGAAGGCGCGTAGAAACTCGGCCAGCCGCAGCCCGAGTCGTACTTCGTGTCGGACGTGAACAGCTCGGCGCCGCAACAGACGCACTTGTACGTGCCTTTTTCCTTATGGTTCCAATACGCGCCGGTGAACGGCCGCTCGGTTCCCTTTTGCCGCGTCACGTAGTATTGCTCGTCGGTGAGTTGCCGCCGCCAGTCGGCGTCGGACTTATCAAGCTTATCGCTCACGGCTGTCGCCTCCGCGGGTTGGGATTCCACGTCGCCGGATGCCGGCTCCTCGATGGCCCGCAAGCGGCCGGCTTGCCAGGCCACGGCCAGCACCGCCAGCAGCACTCCGCCGCCCCAAAACAGTCGGGACCGCAGGCCGCCCAGTGCCGAGGGCTCGCTCGCGGTTGGCAATTCGGGTGCTGGCATGGCTGCTGCTCCTCGTTAATCATTCACGCGCTGGCAAGGGCCCCCCGCGCACGCTGGGCCAAGATTCCCTGCCGGGCCGCGAACACAGGCATGTGCTGGCGTGAAACCGCGGTCCGATTCTAAAGGTAGTTACCCGGCCCGGCCAAGCGCGATTCGCGCCGCTGGGGAGGCATAAATCTCCGCAGATTTCTGCTGCCCCGCGGGTTGTTACCGCGGGATGGCCACGGGCGGCCGACAGCACGACCGGCAAATCCGCCAAAGTCGCGGCGAAAAGCTTGCAGACGCCTGCCGCGCGGTTATTCTGAGGGGAAGTTTCTTGTCGGGGCCAACCGGGCCCGGCCTGTTTGCCGGTCACGTCCCAGCGCACCAACAATCCACCACCATTTCTACTGTAAACGGAGGGGTTCGATGAAGAAAGTTGCTTTCAGCCTGGTCGCCCTGGCGGCCTGCGCGTGGGGCGCCGCCACGGTCGTCGCCGAGGATTTGGAAATCCTCGATCCGCAAATCTCGCAAGCCTTCGCCCAAGTGCTGGCCGAAGCCGCCGAAAAAATCGAGAAGCCGCAGGTGAAGGTCGCCGGCGACATCGAGAAGGCCTGTGGCGTTCACAAGGAGCAGGTCGGCCTGATCCTCGTGCCGCAAAAAGACCTCAAGGCCGACGACATTCCCGAAGCCGTCAATTCGGATCCGGGCGCACCCCTGGCTCACTTGTTCATGTCGAAGGGCTTTACGCCGGTGATCGACGGCAAGCCGCTCGACAAGGCGAAGCTCCGCACGGTGAAGTTCACCGGCCAAGACGGCACCGAGCAGGAAGTGCTGTACCTGGCCCTGGCCGCCCGCCACACCGACGACGACGTCTGGCACCTCTACGGCTACGGCGCCGAAGAGAAGCCCTGCGTCGACGCGCAGATTGGCGAAGGCGCCGGCCCCGGCACCCAGCCGCTGGCTTTGGAAGTGAAGGACCTGGAAGACAACACCGGCACGGCCTACGTGACGATTTACGACCGCTTCCAGTGCAGCTTCAAGATCACGTTCAAGCCCGAATAAGGCTGAAGCGACCGCCGCAGCGTCGCTGGCCGGCCGGCCAGCGATCGCCAGCGAAAACCGAGCGACCAGAAGCCCTCGCGACTTCTGGTCGCTTTTTTTGCGCTCGGCTGCCGACGTATCGCGGCGTCCTGCCACATCCGCGCAGCTTCAGCGGTTTCTTGCCGCGCCAGGGGCGGTTACAATCAGTGGGCTCGCCGCCCGCCGCTGTCACACCTTCCGACGAGAAACGATTCGGCATGAAGCTCGCCTTCAGTTCCAACGCGTACATGCATTTTTCGATCGAGGATACGATCGAAAAGATCGCCGGCCTGGGCTACCGCGGCATCGAAATCCTGGCCGACGTGCCCCACGCCTGGCCGGCCGGCCTGCTGCCCGAACGCAAGGACTCGATTCGCCGCGCGCTCGAGCGGCACGGCTTGCAAATCTCGAACGTTAATGCCTTCATGATGAATGCCGTGGCCGACCCCCGGCAGCCCTATTGGCATCCCGGCTGGACCGATCCCGATCCGCACTACCGGGCCATTCGCCGCGAGCACACCAAGCGGGCGCTGCACCTGGCCGCCGAGTTGGGCGCCCCTTGCATCACGACCGAGCCAGGCGGACATCTGGCCCCGGGACAAACCTGGGCCGACGGCGCGCGAATTTTTTACGACGAGCTGATGCCTTGCATCGAAGTGGCCGAATCGACCGGCGTGCAGCTGCTCATCGAGCCCGAGCCGGACCTGCTCATCGAGCACTTCCAGCAATACCTGGAGTTCATGGAGCGGATCGACTCGCCGGCCGTGGGGCTGAACTTCGACGTCGGGCACGCCTACTGCGTGGGCGACGATCCACAGAACTGGGTCAAGCCGATGGCCCCGCACACGCAGCACTACCATCTCGAAGACATTGCCGACACCCGCGTCCACCGGCATTTGATTCCCGGCCGCGGCGCCATCGACTTTGCCGCCACGATGCAGGCCATCGCCGACACGGGCTACGACGGCTGGCTCACCGTCGAACTGTATCCGTACATCGACAATCCGGACGACGCGGCCGGCGAGGCCCGGCAGTTTTTGACCGCGCTGTTTTCGCGGCTTTCCCTGGCCGTCGAGTAACCGGCGAGCCAATTGCCCATGCGCGCCTACTTGCAGCTGGTTCGCCTGCCGAACGTCTTCACGGCCGCCGCCGACATCGTGCTGGGCTACCTGTTCACGCACGCCACGGTCGAGTCGTGGCCCCTGTTCGCGCTGCTGGTGGTCACCTCGTGTCTGCTGTACCTGGCTGGCATGGTGCTGAACGACTATTTCGACCGCCGGCAAGACGCCGCCGAGCGGCCCTACCGGCCGATTCCTTCCGGCCGCGTGAGCGTGGCCACCGCCCGGCGGCTGGGCTTCGGCATGTTGGGCCTGGGGCTGGGAATCGGCTGGGGCATTACGCAAGTGACCGGCGACGTGCGTCCCGGCCTGATTGGCACGCTGCTGGCCGCGGCGGTCTGGCTGTACGACGGCGTGCTGAAGCGCACGCCCTTGGCGCCGCTGGTGATGGGCAGTTGCCGAGTGCTCAACGTACTGCTGGGCATGAGCCTGTCGGTGCAGCCCTGGGCGGCGGTGAACTTCGTGGTCGCCGCGGCGATTGGGGTGTACATTACGGGAGTGACGATTTTTGCCCGCACCGAGGCCCGCCAGACCAGCCGTCCGCAATTGATCCTGGGCCTGGTGGTGCTGCTCGTGGGCATCGGCTTGTTGGCCTCGCTGCCGGCCTGGGCCCGGGGCGACGAGTGGCCGGCGATCGACGTGGCCCCGCGGTGGCACGTGTTTTGGGCGCTGCTGGGCATGCTGATCGGATGGCGGTGCTTGCAGGCGGTGCTCGATCCGCGACCGCCGCTGGTGCAAGCGGCCGTGAAGAACTGCATTTTTTCGCTGGTGATCATCGACGCCGGAGCCTGTAGCGCCACGCAAGCCGACTTTGTCGGGCCGGTGATCATCTTGCTGCTGCTGGTGCCGATGACGGTATTGGGCCGATGGCTGTATTCCACCTAATCCGCCGCTCGACGTGCCTTGGCTGGCTTTGGCCGCTGTTGCTGGCCTGGTGCCTGGCGGCCTGCGCCGTCCCGGCCGACGAACCTCCGCCCGCCTCGAGCCCCGGCTCGGCGTCCGCCAGCAGCCCGCGCCGGCTACCGCGCACCGAGTGGGAAGTCTCGTTTGACGACGACACGCCCGTGCTCGAATACGCCCGGATGCTCGACTACTTCGGCATCGAGGTGGCCGCCGTCTCGCGCAATGGCAAGGTGGAGTCGATCAAGCAGGTCGGATCGACCAAACCCGCCAAGCACGTGGGGCGCACGGCCGACGATCCGCGGCTGTACATCGGCTGGAAGTCGGGCACGCTGGTGGCGGCCGACCGCAAGCTGCTGGCCAAAGCCAACATCCAGGCCCAGGGCAAAGAGCTCTGGCACTACTT
>CAZPED010000387.1:0-4639 GCA_964585335.1 uncultured Planctomycetaceae bacterium
GGCGGGAGACAGGAAGGCGGGAACGAACCAAGCGAAGTGACCCTGATTGGGCAGTGCGACCGCGATCGGTGTCCACGGCCCGCCCGTGCCCGTGTCCGAATAGTCGATGTCCACCCAGCGCACGGGCTGGGCGTCGCTCGTGGTCCAGTCGATCGAGACATGCTCGGCCGAGATGCCGCCGCCGGTGGGCGAGAGCACGTGCAGGTTGGGCGCGACGAGGTCCTTGGACAGCACCCGGGCCAGGCCCATCAGCCGCGACGAGCCGGACGAGTAGAGGTCGCCGCCCACGTACACCGCGCCGGCCAGAATCACCCCGCCGATCAGCGCCAAAACCGCGCCCAGGGCCATCGCCAGTATCTGTGCGATCACGCACGGGGCCAGGGCGAATGCTTCGACGCGCCAACTGGCCAGGGCCAACGTCTCGAGCAGTCCGTTCCGCACGGCGGCCGCCAAACGCGCGGCTTGAGCCGCGCCTAGCTTGGTGGTGATCAGCCCACAAACGCCCAGCGGCAAAATCACGCGGACCAGCGTATGCCCCGTGACCACCATCATCTCGGGTAGCAGCAGCGGGTCGAGCAGCTCGGGCTTGGGCAATCGCTCGAAAATAAAGTAAGCGGCCGTGCCAGCAATCAGCAGGCAGCCCACCAGGCTGAACGCATGTGTTCCCGGGCCAATCGCGTCGGCCACGACTTGCCGCGCCAAAAACAGCGGTCGGTGCAGCCCCAACATGCCCCACCCGAACGCCAGTGGGCTAAGGGCCAATGCGCCAAGCTCCTCGAGCGCCGCCCGCACTCGAGTGGCGATCTGTGCCCGGCGGTCCGGCTGCTGCTCGATCGTTTCGAGCTCCAGCCGCGCCACGAGCCGAGGCTCGGCCTGTGCCGGCTCGCGCAGGTCGCACTCCCAGATGCGTACCGCCGTGTCGCCGTGCGGCAGCTGACTGGCAATCGCGGCGTTAAACAGCTCGGGCTCGTGAGAGATCACCAGCACGACGCGATTGCCCGAGCGGGCCAGTTCGACCAGCGCCTGTGCCATCGCAACTCCCGAGGCTTGATCAAGGGCCGACGTCGGTTCGTCGGCGATGATCACTTCGGGCATGGCCGAGTCGGCCTCGCGCGGCAACAGTCCGCGGACGGCCGACATACGAATGCGTTCACCACCCGAGGCCGTCGCCAAACTACGCGGCAAGGGTCGCAAGCGGAATTGCGCCGCCAGCCGCTCGATCTCGCGATCGGCGGCGCTGGGCGGCAATCGAGAAAACAACGACAGGTTGTCGGCAACCGACAGCGCGTCGATGAAACCCAGCTTCTCGGCCTGCGGCAGCAGGGCCACGTGGCCGCGTTGGGCGGGCTCGTATTGGTTGCCCTTCCAAAGCGGATGCGCGCGGCCCTGCGCACCGACCACGCGGACGTCCCCGCGGCACGGCGTAATGGGTTCGGCTAACTCGCCAAAGCCGAGCAGCGCGCGGGCAAACGACGATTTGCCGCTGCCCGAGGGGCCCAGCACCAGGTAAAGACGGCCCGCGCGAAGCGTGCAAGCCCGATCGAGTTTTAGTCGGCGCGGCCCCAGGCCGATTTCGAGCGCGCGCAGCTCGAGCACGGGCTCAGTTCCGTCGGCCGGTGATGTGTGGTCGGTCATGCGGCGAGGCGAGATTTCTCTGGAGTTCTGGAGCGGATCGCTGGCAAAAAAATCGCTTGGCGCGCTATTGAGTAGCTGGCAACAGCGGCACGTACACGATGGGAGTCGGCTTGCCGCCCGTTGCCGGATTGCTGAGCACCAACAGCGGCGCATCGCTGATATCCAAGTAGCTGCGCAGTACGAAGGCGAACATCAGACGGGGCCCTCCTTCGCGCGTCAGTAGCCGCCGCGCGGCAAAATCGGCGACGTAGCCTTGAATCGACTCGAGTACCCGGTCTTGTCCGGCTCGCCAGGCAGGCATCACCACACGCTCGAACAACATCGTGGCCCAGCGATCGCGAAACGCGGCCTCGAACTGCGGGCGGCAGGCATCGATGGCCTGTTGCAAGGCGGCGATGATCTTGGCCCGGTTCTCTTGCCAAAACTTAATTGCTTCGTCCTCGAGCGCCACCTTGAGCGCCTGACGGGTTGGCTCGGACAGAAATGGCCGGTCGTCAGTGGCCGAAGATTCCCCCTGCGGCACGTTGCCCAGCATTCGCGACCACCATTCGAGCAGCTTCTTGTTCTGGTCCTTGGCACTGTCGGTGCCAGCGCGCAGCACGCCGCCGGCCAGTCCCTGCACGCCCACGGTATCCCAAGCCCGCCGGGCGAGGCGACTCACCAGTTCATCTTCCAGCGGCGCGAGCGATTCGTGCACGCTGCTGACCAGCTGCTTGAATAGGGCCTCGTTTTCCGGTCCCGGGTTGGCCAATTCATCGGCCACCTGGCGAATCAGGCCATTAATAACGTCTGGGAGCACGGATTGCTCGATGCTGGGCCAAATCTTATCGCGGGCGATCAGCCCCTCCTCGTCCGGCGTTTGCGGACTGACGAGCAGCCGCACGGCGTCTGGAAAGTCGACATCGGCGGCAGCTCCCCGCAGCGTTCCACCCCGCGAGTATGTCTCGGCGGCATGGGAACTCAGGCGAATATGGAGCCGATCGCGCGCCGCGTCGGCCGGCTCGATGCTGACCACGCGACCACCCCCCTGGGCAACGCCGTCTTCGCGGTCTTGATAAACCAGCGTGCCGGCAATCGTGTGTAATGACGCGGGCACGTCAACTTCGACCAGCCGGCGTGCCGGCATGGCCAATTCGGCGGCCAGGTCCTGGGCGCCCTGGACCGTGCGGCGCGCGGCCATGGTGCGCGAGAGAAAGATCGAGCAGACCAAACCCGCGACGAGCACCAGCACCCCGGCGGCCTGCCGCAGTTGCCGTTGCCAACGATACGAGCGATCCCACATGGTCTTGTCAGAAGCCGATGATGCGATTGAAGTTGTACTCGGTCGTCAGCGCGCGGAATTCTACTCCAGCCCGCCTTTACCTGCCAAGCACAGTGCCTGCCAACGTCCGGCGCCAACGCGAACAACTGGGCTTTCCGGGAACTACTCGGCCACGGCTTGGGCGCCACGTCGTCCGCCCTGTTCGGCTCTCGTGCGGGGAATAACTTATGGCAAGTGGCCGGAATCGAATCGTGGGTTCATGGAGACATTGGACCGTTGGCGGCTTTCGCTCAGGGGGCCGATTTATTGTGCAGATCAGTTCTGGTGAAAAACCTGCGAATTGACGAATGCCTCGTGCGGTTTGTACCGAACATGACGGTCGCCGCCGAACTAGTTAGTTCCTTTCCAGCAGCGTCTGGTCACGGTGCGTGGTAAATTGACAGAACATGGTGCCCTGATTAGTATTAAGTTCTCCTCTCTGAAGTGCCATCGGCGCTTCACCGCGCGGAACATGAGATCGATAGCATGCGACGAAACCTGCCTGTGATGGTGGGCCGCTGGAGTCGTTTTCGCCGAACGTTCTCGGTTGAACGTCTCGAAGCTCGCGCCATGCTGAGTATCGCGCCCGCCGCGCTCGATCGTCCAGACTCGCATGAGCAGTCTTGGGCGCTCCCCGCTGTGCAGAGTGTTTCTGCCGCCGATCCAGCGGTGGCCACTGTGCCTGACCAGGCGGATGCGCCCGCATCGGTTGCCTTGCCCGTACGGCATCACGAATTCGCCCTGGCCCCGGTCTGGTCGGCCGACTTCACTGCGCCGGCGGTCGCGCGAGTCCTGAGCGTTCCGATCAATCCGTCCCCAGTAACAATCGCGGCTGATTCGTCTCAGGATGCGTCGGCCAGCGAAACTTCGAGCGCTACTCAGATTCCCCGTGAGCGATTGCTTGGGCTTGCTCCTGCCTGGAGTCCCTTGGCGCCGGTGCTTGTCGCCTGGCGGTCACCGGTCGACCTGACCACGACCGCAACGACCACCACTGACGCCTCGGCATCCGATACCACGATGGCAAGTCGTCCGCCTGGTTGGGGCAAACTACAGTTGGGACCTGGCAACTCTTCGCCAGTCGAGTTGCGTCAAGGGTTGCCGCTGCTGCGGACTCCTCCCGCCTTTGAGCGAGACCTATTCGCGGGCGACGCCCCACAATGGAGCCTGTTCGCGGCTCGCTTCGCGTCGACCATGCCAGGCGAATTCCCGCCGGGCGGCGCGGATGGCGTGCTGCGCGGCGATTTGGCCGAACATCACGACGCCATGGCCCTCCATCATCTGGCCACGCTGGGCACCGAGAGCGACACGCCAGACGCATCCGTGCAACGCAACGGACGCTTCGTGCGGCCGGGCGAACTGTCCGGCGGCGTGGCGATTAGCGAATCGACGAGTGCGGGCGATCTGCCGGCCGGCGGCTCGGGCAATACCGGGTTGACCGGGGTTACGCCCGCGCCCTCAACCCCCGCGCGGCATCAACCGATCAATTCAGCGGCCTTGGCCGCATACGCCGTCGGCACGAGCGTCTCCGTGACGCAGGTGTCGGCCGGGCCGGAAGAGTTCATCGAACCGCTGCTGCTCCGCGGGGCCGAAGCGACCAGCGGTCGCTCGACCGCATCGAGCAACTGGTCGGCCGGTGCGCTGCAAGGCGGTTTCGTGCGGACGGTCATCGACTGTAGCCACGAACTGCGAGATGCCTATTGGTCC
>CAZPED010000388.1:0-4621 GCA_964585335.1 uncultured Planctomycetaceae bacterium
ATACGCCCCTTGAGGACGCCGCCAAGCGTGTCGAACGCCGCATTGGCAACAACCGTGGCGCCGGAAGGCGGAGTGAAACCGCTGGTCGGACTCTGGATAATCAGGATACCATTGGAGCCGAACGCCTGGCCGCTGAGGCTCTGCACGAAGTTGGCCAGGCCGGTCTGCCCCACGCCCGGATCGCCAGGGTTGCCGAACACGTACTGGCTCTCGAAGCTGGCCAGGTACATGTCGGTCAGCGCCGCGCCGGGGGTGCCCCGCAGCTCGATGTATTCATAAGGGTTATCGGTGCCGGGCGGATTGATGTCGATCTCATTGATCCGCGCCGAATGCAAGTTGGTAAACACGCCCACTTGCAACTGCGAATTCAGGCTGACGTTCGTTCCATCGTTGGCCACGACATTCAACACCCGCGTCGTGCGGTTGGGAGTGCTGGCCGTGTTGTTGTAAGTCACCGATTGCAGCACTTGCTGGTAGTGCGCCAGAGTGTCGGTGCCACTCAGGGTCAGCACGCCACCGGCGTACGAAGCCGTGATGCCGGTGCCCGCGGTGTTCGCGGCCAACACTTCGTTCCCGCCATCGAGCAGGTTCGAGATCGTCAGGGTCAGCGAGCTGAGCGTCGTGCTGTCGGCGTCCGTGATCAAGGCACTCGAGGCAATGGCCGCCGGACCGCCGCCCTGCACGAACGACGCCAGCCCATCGCGGCCACCCACCGTGCCGTTCAAGTCGGCAACGGGACGGGCCAGCACGCCCGGAAAGTTCGGGCCGCCAATATGATCGAGCGCGACGCCGGCAAAGCCAGGCAGCGAACTGTTGGTCTTGCTGATGGTCCAGTTGGGCGTCGAGCCTTGCAGCGTGGCCGCCAACCAGTCGTTGGGGCTGCTCCCCGTGGTGTCGCCGGTGCGTCCCAGGTAGCCGGGCGAGAAGTTCGTGACCACCGTGGTGCCGGTGAGCGCCGTGGTGCTGCCGGTCGAGTCGATGAAGTTGATCGCCGCGTAGAGGTGGTTGGGCGTTCCGGCCAGCGAGTTGCCAAAACCCACTGAGTCGAGCACCGTCCAGTTGCGATACTCTGAGCCGTCGGCCAGGCCGTCGTCGTTCGAATCGATGTCGTCGTTGACCGCGGGCGCCGTGGGGGCTTGCAGCAGGAAGAACGAGATCGGATTGGCATTCTCGATGCTATAGAAGCCGGACGAACCCGAGTGGCCCACCGTGGTCGGCAGCCCGAAAGCGCTGTTGCCGAACCCAGGGCTGATCGGGCCCTGCTCGAGCACGGTGCCGTTGGGATTGGTGACGTTCGTAGGCGAAGTGTAGAGGTTATTGGATGGCAAAATCACCAATTCGCCGTTGGGGCCCGTGGTCATACCACTGAGGTCGAAGATATCGTGAATCGCGCCGGTGTTGAGATTGGCGTAGCCCTCGACGCCCACCAGGTACGTGCCGCTGGGAATGACAAAGTTGCCGCCGGCGGTCGAGCGTAGCTCGACGTATTGATTGGTCGCGGTCGAGGTGGGCGGCCGGAAGTTGATCTCGTTGATCACCAGTCCGGCCGGGTTGACCACCGTAATCGGGATGCTGCTGAGCGTCGTTTTTGCGCCTCCAGTGCCGGTGTTTCCCAAATCGTTGGCGACAAACGACAGAGTCGTGTTGCCGGTGAAGTTTACGGTGGGCGTGAAGGTCAACCCGTCGAGTGCGGCGTTGAGCGCGGCGATGCTGCCTGTATAGGTCAAGCTGCCAGTGCCGTTGCCCGAGCCGGTCAGTCCGGCGAGCGTGGCCAGCGTGATCGTGCCAGCCGAAGAGGTCAGCGTGATTTGCTCGTTGGCGCCGTTGGCGTCAACATCGCTGAACGAGATCACGTTGCCCAAGGCGGTGGAGAACACGCGCGGCGTATTCTTGGCAAACGACTGCAGCCCCGGAGCCGCGTTGACCGGAGCGTCGTTCACGGCAGTGACGTTGATGGTGCGGGTCACCGGGCTGCTGGGGTCA
This sequence comes from uncultured Planctomycetaceae bacterium, assembly GCA_964585335.1. Lineage (GTDB taxonomy): Bacteria > Planctomycetota > Planctomycetia > Pirellulales > PALSA-1355 > CAZPED01. The sequence continues at coordinate 1,984 of CAZPED010000388.1, forward strand.
ACGCCGTCGCTAGCAATGAAGCGCACGCTGCGCGACGTGCCGCTGGGGTTATCGCTGCTATTAGTGTAGGTGATCGAACGGAGGGCCGTTTGATAGTTAGCCTTGGAGCTGACACCGACCAGTGTCAAGATGCCGGTGCCGGCGTTGTACGTGCCCGTGATGCCGTTCTGATCGAGAAAGCTCAGCACGTCCTGCCCGGCGACAAATCCCGAGACGATTGACACCGTGGCGCCGGTCAGGTTGTTGTTGTCGGCGTCGGTAACCGTCAGCGCCGGATCGACGGCGATCGTGGCGTTTTCCGTGTAGCTCAGCGGCGAACCGGTCAGCGTTATGACGGGCGGCTGGTTGGGGATCGACGTAACGTTGATCGACAGGTTCTTGGTGTCGCTTTGCGCGCCGCCAGTGCCGGTGTTGCCCTGATCGTTGAGCGTGACGGTCAGCGTGGCAATCTGGGCCGTTCCTGGCGAGTCGTAGACCAGGCCGTTGATGGCGGCATTCAGGGCCGCCAACGTACCCGTATAGGTCAGCGAGCTGGTGCCGTTTCCGCTGCCGGTCAGCCCCACGGTCGTGCTCAACGTCAGCGTGCCGGCATTGACGCTCAGCGTCAGTTGCAAGTTGCCCCCCTGGACATCCACGTCAGACAGCGCGATCGCGTTGCCGTTGATCGAGGCAAACGTCAGCGAGTGGCTCAAACCCACCGACTGCGCTGCCGGAATCGTGACGATGGGCGCATCGTTGACTGCCGTCACACTTACCGTCCGGGTAGCAGCCACGCTGGGCACTTCACTGTTATCCTTGACCGTAATCGTGATCGTACGATTGGCCGTACTGGGGTCGTCGCTCGAATTCGCGTAGGTTACCGAGCGCAGTACGCTCTGATAGTCGGCCACCGAGGCGGTTCCGCTCAGCGTGAGCACGCCGTCAACGGCGCTGTAGCTGCCGGTGATGCCGCCAGCCGGCGTAAAACTGAGTACGTCCTGGCCCGTGGCGAAGTTGCCGGTAATGGCGACCTTGGCGCTGTTGAGCACCGAGCTATCGGCATCGCTGAGCGTCAGGCTGGGAGCGATCGCGGTGCCCGGGGCGTTCTCGGTGTAGGCCACCGTGCCGGCGCCGGCGCTAACGACCGGGGCGGCGCTAGGCACGAACATGATGCCCTTGAACACCGTGTTGAACGGAGCGTCGGCCAGGTGCGTGAAGAAACCGTTGACGTTGGCATTGTAGCCCGATGTGTCGGAAATCACCTCCAACTGACTGGGACCGGTGCCGGCGCTGGTGCTGGTGACGAACATGGTCACCGTGTCGCCTTGAATCGAACCGGTCATGCCAAAAGCACTGTCGGTGGGCACCGAGGGGAACGAAACCGCGTTATTAAGTACCCACGTGCCGCTGACCAGCGACCACTTCTCCAGCCCCGACTGGTTTTGCAGCGAGCTAACCGCGTAAATCGTGTCGATGCCGGGGACCGTGGGAGACAAATCTGCTAGCAGGAACGTGTTGTACTGCGAGGTGACCGGCGGATTGAGCGGGATCGTGGGCGTGTAGGTTTGCGGGCCGGTGGTGGGCAAGCCCGTGCCCACCTGAAACACGGTTTTGCCAGGTGCCAGGGCGCCAGCGGAGATATAAAGCTTGCCGTCGATCACCTGCACTTGCCGCAAGTTGTCGTTGTTGGCCTGGCTGAGGCTGGTCGACGTGGTGGCCCCCAGGCTGCCGACGTAACGCAACCCACCTGTCAGGTTGCTGACGCTGCCGGGTGAACCCGAGATGTAAAACGATGAGCCATCGGCGCTGCTCGTGCTGCGAATTTCGAGGTTACTGAAAGCGTCGGTCAGCGCGGTCGAGGTGTCGATGTTCCCCCCCGCGTCGATGCGGCCGATGACGCGGTTGGTGACCGCGGCCGTGTCGCTGGCGGGATTCGAAGCCCCCACGTCCTTGCGAAACCCGCCCACGACCAGGTACTGGCCGTCGGCCGAGCGGCCCAGCCCGCCCTGGGTAAAGCTGGTGCCGGTCGACGTCAGCGACGTGGCCCCCGAAGTGGCAAACGGCACCGACTGCACGAAGGTGCCGTCGGGTTGATATTCGTCGACGAACGTCGCGGTAGCGTTTGACGTCAGCGACGCGTTGCCGTCGCCGATCCGCAGGATTGCCAGGTTACCCGGCGTGAACGGCACCACGCTGAGCATCGAGCGCTCTTCGAGCGGCTCGAGCGCCGGAAAGAGTTTCAGGGTACGGCGCACTTGCGCAGGCGCAACAGAGCGAATTGACCGGAGTTTATGCCGCATCGGTAGTTTCCTGGTTCCTGGTGGTCGGGTCGGTTGTGGGCTGCTACGACAGGTGCAAAAACCCTGCTGGATCGTCAAGTGCGTCGCGGCCGCCTGCCTGCGACACGCGCATTGAAGCGCCGGCGACAGCATAGCGCGCGATTGTTTGCAATTGATTCCGGCGCGATTAAAAACGGGCGCATCTTGCGTGAGCGGGCGTCAGTAGCAGAACTCGCGCGGCGCGCGATCACACGGCCGCGCTCCCACAATTCCTCTCGCCAACCCCGTCCGCGGCGGCTTTCACACGCAAACTTCATCGCGTTCTGGCGCGGCGCTCATCCGATCCTCGCGATTCACGCCTAGAATCCGCTCCGTGTTTC
>CAZPED010000389.1:0-4614 GCA_964585335.1 uncultured Planctomycetaceae bacterium
GTGTAATAAGCGTCGGTCGTGCCGGGCGGATCGGCCTGGGCATCGGTCAGACGATAGTCCATGGCCGACATGCCGGTCGTGTTCTGATAGCCCAAGTAGGTCACTTGCACGGGCGCTGGCTTGCGGGCAAACACCAACAGCCGATTGCCGCCAATGTGTCCGGCCAGGTCGACGAGGATGTCGATTCGATCTTCGCGCACCAGGGTGGCGACTCGCTCGTCGTCGAGCCCGGCAATGTCGCGCCAGTGGTCGGCCCGCGCGCGCAGCCGGGCGGTCACCTCGTCGGGCCGGGCAACGTCGGCGTACAGATAGAGCTCGACCGCCTGGCGATCGTGAGCCTCGATGAGCGGCGCGGCGAAAAAGCTGACCGCATGATGCCGGAAATGCGAGGAGACGTAGCCCACCCGCAGACGGCGGTCGGCGGCGGGGTCGTTAGCGTGCGGCAACCGCTGGGCGGTGAGCGGCTCGGCATGCTGGGCGGCCCAGGCGCGATGCTCGGCCAGCAGCGTGGGGGCGTCGTAGGCTGGGTCGAAATTGAGCGTGTAAACCAGGTTGCTGTGCTGCACCGCGTTGCGCGGATCGAGCTGGACGGAGCGGCGAAAGGCCTCGATCGCGGCGGCCAGTTCCCCTTGCATTTGCAAGCCGGCAGCCAGGTGCGCGGCGGCCTGCACCGAGTCGGGCTCGATTGCCAAAGCCTGGCGGCTGGCGGCCACGGCCTCGTCGGGCCGCACTACCAGCACGTGACAGCTCGACAGCGCCAGCAGCGCGGGGACGAAGTTTGGCTGCAAGTCGACGGCCGCCTGCAAGTTGGCGATCGCCTCGGGAATCTGGTCGGCGGCGCGCAGCGCGATGCCCAGGTTGTAATAAAGAATTGGCGACGGGCCGCCCAGCGCGGCGGCGCGGCGATAGAGCTCGATGGCTTCGGCGAGCCGTCCCAACTGCTGGCAGGCCGACCCCAGCTCGCAGAGCACTTGCCAGGCGTTGGGCCAGGCCTGTGCGGCGATGCGCAGGTACTGCTCCGCCTGCTGGGCGTCTCCGGCGGCCAGACGCATTTGGCCCAGCCGCACGGCGGCCTCGGCGTGGTTCGGCTGGAACCGAAGCGCCCTGGCAAAACACTCGGCCGCTTGCGGCAAGTCGCCCTGCTCTTGCAGCAGCACGCCCAGGTTGTAGTGGGCAAAGGAGTAATCGGGCCGGCACCGCAGCGCTTCGCGAAACGAGGCCATCGCGGCCGCGGTATCGCCCAGCGCTTTCAACAACGTGCCCAGGTTGTTGTGCCCTTCGGCAAACGCAGGTTGCAGGCGTAGCGCTTGCCGATAGCAGCTCACGGCCTGGTCGAGTTGTCCTTGAACTCGCAACACTTCGCCCAGCGTGGCGTGATAGCGCACCTGTCCACCATCGACGCGGATGGCGTCGCTGAGCAGCTGCACAGCCAGGGGCAACTGGCCGGTTTGAAAGGCCATCGAACCGAGCAAATGGAGCGTGGGACCGTGACGCGGATTGACGCCGAGAATCTGCCGGCAGAGCTGCTCGGCCTGCGCCAAATTGCCGGCACGGAAAAGCGCCTGGGCCGTTTCGAAAGGATCGGTCGCGATGGGCATCTCGGGAATCCGACGCGTGAAGCTTGTCTAGTTGCCGGCCAGTGAGAACGGCGCCGCCGCGGCGGTCTGGCACCAATGCCGCCACATCTGCCGATATTCGACTTCCAAATTGCGCGTAAAGCCGGCCGCGTCGAGCAGCACCGACTCGGCCATCGTGCCGCGCAGCTGCGACCGCAGCCGGGCCAGTCCGGCGAGATCGGCCGCCAGCGCCGCGGCGCGAGCGACGTACTCGGCCACCGAGCTGGTCACCAGCGACTCGAGCCCCACGTTGCGCAACACACCGCCGCCAAACCGCGAGGCGTAGCTCGACCCGGCCAGCATGACCACGGGCACCCCCATCCACACCGCGTCGCAGGTCGTGGTATGGCCGTTGAACGGAAACGGGTCGAGCGCGATGTCGGCCTGTTGCACCAGCTCCAGGTACTGCCGGCGCGGCCGCTTTTCGCACAGCTCGATTCGCTGGGGATCGAGCTGCCGTTCGGCCGCCAGAAGGTCGAGCCGGTCCTGCAAGTCGCCGCCGCGATGCGCCAGAATCATCAGCCGCGAGTCTGGCACGCGCGACAGCAGCTCGAACCAGGCCTCGAGCACCCCAGGGGCAACCTTGGCGAAATTGTTGAACGAGCCGAACGTGACGTAACCGCGCTCGGCGGCCGGTAGCGGCGAAACCGCGGGGGCGTCGTCCGACGGACGGTAGCAAAAGTACGCCCGGGGCAGTCGCACCAGCCGCTCGGTGTAGAACGCGTCGGTCTGACCTGGCGGATCGGCCCAGGCGTCGGTCAGGCGGTAATCCATGGCCGACATGCCCGTGGTGTTCTGATAGCCGATATACGTGACTTGGATGGGCGCCGGCTTGCGGGCAAACACTTGCAGCCGGTTGCCGCCGATGTGGCCCGTCAGGTCGACCAGAATGTCGATCGCGTCCTGGCGAATCAACTGGGCCAGCTCTTCGTCGCTCTGGTAGCGGACGTCGCGCCATTGATCGGCGACGGCCTGCAAACGCCGCGTGGCCTCGTCGGCCTTGCGCACGTCGCTGTAGCAGAAGATCTCGAACTGCTGGTGGTCGTGCGCCGCGATCATCGGCTCGCTAAAGAAATTGACGGCGTGATCGCGAAAATAGGGCGACACGTAGCCCACCCGCAACCGCCGCTCGGGCGAGCGGTCGTTGGCGTGCGGTGTCGCCAGGGCCGTCAGCGGCTCGGCGTGGCGGCGGGCCCACTCCAGGTGCTCGGCAAAAATCTCGGCCGGCGTGTAGCGGGGGTTGAAATTCAACTTGTAGAGCAGGTTGGTATGCTCGCCGACCCCTTCGGGCCGCAAGGCGACCGACCGCCGGGCCGCCTCGATCGCCTCGTCGACGCGTCCCAGGTTTTGCAGGGCCGTGGCCAGGTTGGCATGCAGCGCGGCCGAGCTGGGCTCTTGCGCCAGCCCTTGCCGGCAATAGGCGATCGCCGCGTCGGGCTGGGCCAGGTCGTTCGCCAGCGCGGCCAGGTTGTTGTAGGCCTCGGGGAAATGCGGCTGCAAGGCCAGCGCCTGCTCGAAGCCGGCCCGCGCCTCGTCGTGCCGGCCGAGCGAGCGGTAGACGTTAGCGCGGTTCAAATGCGTTTGCGCCAGACCGGGTTCGATGGCGAGCGCCCGGTCGTAGAGCGTGAGCGACTCTTCGAGCTGGCCCTGATAGTGCAGTACGCCGGCCAGTCCGGAAAGCGCCTTGGGCAAATCAGGCTCGAGCGCCAGCGCGCGCTGATAGGCGTCGGCGGCTTCGGTCCAGCGGCGCAGCAGGTGCAAGGTGGCGCCGCGATTGAAGAATGCGTCGGCCAGATTCGGGTCGAGCTGCGCGGCCTGCTCGAAATTGGCCAGCGCGGCATCGAATTGCCGCACTTCCTTGTAGAGCACGCCCCGATTGTTATAGGCGCGAGCGCAGCGCGGATCGCGCTGTAGCAGTTCTTGGTATTGGGCCAGCGCCGCTTCGAACTGCCGCTGCGATTGCAACACGCCCGCCAGGTTCAGCCGGGCATCGACGTGCTGCGGCACCAGCTCGAGCGCCTGGCGGTAGTGACGCTCGGCCGCTTCCAGGTCTCCCTGCTCCTTGCGGGCGGTACCCAGGTTGCTGTGCGCTTCGGCATAGCGGGGGTTCAGCCGCAAGGCGTGTTCGTATTGGGCGATGGCGCCGGCCAGTTCGCCTTGGGCTTGCAGCACCGTGCCCAGGTTGTTGTGGGCTTCAGGAAAGTCGGGCTTCAATCGCAGCGCCTGCCGGAACTCGGCGATGGCTTCGGCCGGGCGCCCGGTGGCCCGCAGCACGTTGCCCAGGTTGCTGTGCACGTCAGGAAGCTGCGGGTCGAGCTGCAGGGCGCGCCGCAGGCTTTGCTCGGCCGCGGTCAGCTGGCCGGTAGCGCGGTAGGCCTCGCCGAGGTTGCCATGAAACAGGGCCCGGTTGCCGGCCAAGGCCACGGCCCGAGCGATCAGTTGGCTGGCCACGTCCGGCTTACCGACCTGGTAGGCGACGAGCCCGAGCAGATGCCAGGCATCGGCGTGCTGGGGCTCGGCTTGCAGGATTTGGCGATAGATCGCTTCGGCTTCGCGCAATCGCCCGGCCTGGTGATGGCCAAAGGCGACCTGGAAGGCTGTGGCGGAAGCGGACATGCGGAGCACTCTGAGGGGCGCCAACGAAACTGGCTGCGAAGGGACGTCGCGTGCGGCGAAAGCAGGACTCGACTGGCCTGCCCCCGCCCAACGCGGCTGCTTCTTTCCATTTAACACACTGTTTTGCCTGCCCGCCACCAAGCGTGGTAGATTTAAAGTCGTGCAGCCCCGCGGCCACGCCGGCCTGCGCGCTCGGCAACATCCCAAGAAATGCGCGGGGCGTGAGCTCGCCGTCGGCGGGGCGGGCGCAATGTGCTTGTCGCTTACGACCCGCATAACCGCTCGCCGCGTCCCGTGTAGCGGTGCACGTCCGCCACTAGTAGCATGGCCGTTTCGAGTCGCGGTTTCTGGAAAGTCGTAGTCGACAGCGGAATGCTTGCGC
>CAZPED010000390.1:0-4608 GCA_964585335.1 uncultured Planctomycetaceae bacterium
AAACCACCGCGTGCCCGCCTGGCAGGCAAGTCGGCCCTGGCGGCCTTCGACTTCGACGCCGGCTCGCTCACGCTCACCGAGGCCGGCGCCAAACGCCGGGCCGGCTTGTACCTGGTGGCCGGCGACCAGGCCCTGGCGACGCTCGACCCGGGGGGCATCGACGTGCTGGCCGCGTCGCTACCTGAGTTTGCGGTGGCCATCCAGCGCGAGAATCATACGCTCAAACGCGTGCTCACCGATCCGCACGTGCTCAGTGGTATCGGCAACGCCTACTCGGACGAGATTTTGCACCGTGCGCGGCTCTCGCCATTTGCGCAGTCGCAGAAGCTTTCCGACGAAGAGCTCGCCCGGCTGCATGCGGCCACGCGCGAGGTTCTCGTCGAGTGGCTCGAGCGTCTGCGCCACGAGGCGGGCGGAGAGTTTCCCGAGCGGGTCACGGCCTTTCGCCCGCAGATGGCCGTTCATGGCCGGTTTGGCCAGCCGTGTCCGGTCTGCGGGGCGCCGGTGCAGCGCATTCGCTATGTCGACCACGAAACGAACTACTGCCCAGGCTGCCAGACCGGCGGCAACATTCTGGCAGATCGGTCGCTGTCGCGGCTCTTGAAGGATTCCTGGCCGCGGCATCTCGACGAGTTATAGAGCGGCTCCCGCCGCCGGCGCGGTCACACTATAATGCTCGCCGCTTTATTCCGGGACAAGAATAATCTAGCCCAAAGGGAATCTGCCGATGGCGGCGCGCAAAGCAGCAACAACCAAAAAGACCTCACCTGCCAAGCGCGGTACAAGGCAAGCGGCCAGTAAGCCGAGTGTTCCCCTGGTCCGCGCGCAGTTGGCCGTGAGCCTCGATGGTTACATTGCCGACAAGCGCGGCGGGGTAACCTGGCTCGACCGATATTTCTCGCCCGACATGGATTTTGCCGGCTTCATGGCCAGCATTGGCGCCACGATCATGGGGCGCAAGACCTACGACGTGGCCCTGAAGATCGGCATGCCCCCCGGCTCGGCCGAGCAGCGCAACATTGTCGTTTCGCACAAGCCGCCGCGCCGCGCGCCCGAGGGACTGGAGCATTTTTCCGGCGACCTGCGAAAACTCGTGGCCGGTCTGAAGCACGAACTGGCCGGCACGGGCAAGGACATCTGGCTAATGGGAGGCGGTCAGCTCATCGACGCTTTTCGCGCGGCGGGGCTCGTCGACCGGCTCGAGCTGAACATCATTCCCACGCTGTTGGGGCAGGGGATACCGCTGTTTCCCACCCACGGCCGCGGGTTGCAAGGTTTCAGACTCACCCGGCACCACGTCTACACGAATGGCGTGGTTGAGTTGTGGTACGTGCCCGACGAAGCCTAGCCGCCCCTTGAGCACCGCGGCCGTAGCCGCCGCGGCGCGCTGTTAGCCTGGCCAGCATTAGCAGTCCGGCAACTTAGCGCTTACCGTCACCTCCGACGGCGCCCCCAGCGGCGCCATTGCTGGCCGTTTCGCTGGTTGCGTGATTGGCTTCGGTGCGGAGCTTGATGAGCGACTCGGGCAGTTCGACGCCGCCGATGTCCTTGAGCACGTTCATCATCGGCGGCAGCGAGCCGGCGACGTTTTGCAGGAAGCTGGCGGTGTTGCTCTTGCCGTTCTGGCCGCCGTTTTCCCAGACCACGACCTTGTCGAACTTGATGTTCGAGATGGCCTTGGCCGAGGCTTCGGCCAGGTTGTCCAGGTGTTCGAGCATGAGGAGCTGGAAAGCTTCGTTGGCGCCGCCGCAGGCTTCGATGATTCGCTTTAAGCCTTCGCCCTTCTTGGCCAGAATCTCGTATTGTCCGCGAGCTTCGGCGTCGAGCCGGGCGAAGATTGCAGCGGCCTCGCCTTCGGCCTCGATACGGTGGCGTTCGGCCGCGGCTTCGGCTTCGACGATGACGCGTGCCTTTTGGGCTTTCGCCGGGGCTTCGAGCTCGGCGCGTTGCTCGGCCTCACGGCGCTCGGCCTCGGCCGTTGCGGCCTTGGCCATGGCCCGATTCTGGGCTTCGAGCACGGCGGCCTCGGCCTCGCGTTTGCGCTTCTCGCCGATCTCGTACGCTTCGGCCTTTTTGATCAAGAGTTGGGCCTGCGAGGCGGCCACCACGGCCTGGGCTTCGTTTTCGCCTTGAATCGCCTTGGCGTCGGCATCGGCCATGGCGACGCGCATTTTTTGTTCGGCGCTTTTGATCGTGGCATCGCGCTCAAAGCTGGCGGTCTGCTCGCCGATCTTCTGATCTTTCTCCATGGCAGCCAGTTTCACCGCCTGGTCGCGCTGGGCTTCACGGGTGCCAATATCGCGCAGCTTATTGGCGTTGGCCACCTGGATCACCCGGTCGCGCTCGGCCTCGGCCACGCGAGTTTCGCCCATCCGCTCCTGATCGGCCACGTCGCCGCGGGCCTGTTGGATGGCCTGGCTGGCGGCCTTCTGGCCGATGGCGTCGATATAGCCCGACTCGTCCGTGATGTCGGTGATGTTCACGTTGATCAGCACCAGGCCGATTTTCTTCAGCTCGGGCTCGAGCGACTTTTGAATGTGTTCGAGAAACGTCTCGCGGTCACGATTGATATCTTCGATCCGCATCGAGGCGATCACCTGCCGCAACTGGCCAAAGATGATTTCCTCGGCTTGCTTGCGAATTTGCACGCCGTTGAGCCCCAGCAGGCGGATCGCGGCGTTTTGCATCACCTCGGGACTGGTGCCGATGGCCACGGTGAACACGCTGGGCACGTTGACGCGGATGTTTTCGATCGACAACGCGCCGCGCAGCGGAATTTCGATCTGAATCGGTTCGAGGCTCAGATAGCTGTAGTCTTGGAACAGCGGCCACACGAACTTGGCGCCGCCGTGCACGCAGCGCGCCGTGTTACCGCCGCCCACACGACCGTAGATCACGAGGATGCGATTGCTGGGGCAGCGCTTGTAGCGCGTGGTCAAAAACCGCAGGATGCCCACCAGAATGACGGCCAGCACGACGAGCGTGGCCGCCCACCAGAAGTAGGCCGATCCTGCCGACGTAGCCGCCAAGAGCAAGTCGAGATTAAGCACGGGGGTTCCTCGCAGTTTCAGTTAAGGGTTCGACCTCGACGCGGTCCGAGCCCACCACGCCCACCACGATTACGCGGCTGCCCGTGGGCAGCTTATCGCCGGCAGTCATGGCCTCGAATTCCACAATGCGGTTCTGCACGGGCACGTGCACTTTGCCTACGCCCGAGTTGCCGCCCGGTATCGTCAAGTAAACGCTGCCTTCCTCGCCGATCGCCCGACCAATCCGTTGGGTGCCGTCGGCGGTCAGGCGGTACAGGCCGCGCATCAGGAAGTACACGCCGTACATCGAGCCCAAGCCGCAACTGACGGCGATCAGCAGTGGCCAGGGTGACTCGAACTGCGAGGCGCTGGCCGCCTTGCCGGTCAGACCAAAGAACGTGAGTCCAATCAGCACGGTTCGCAGGCTGAGCACGCCAAACACCCAGGTCGAGCTGTGATGTCCGGGCTGGTGGTCGCCATGCGCCGCGTCGCTCGTGTCGCCGGCGAGGTCTCCTGCCTGGTCGTCAAAGCCGGTGTCGAAGCCGTCGTCATCGGCCGCCTGGTGACCGCCCCCTAGTCCCAGCAGGAACTGGGTGACCAGGAATGTGCCGCCGAACACCGCGCAAATCAGGAAGAGCAAGTCCATGTGCGTGTCCCTTTGAGTCGATCGACTACGAGCGCCTGACCGTTATTCGCTGGCGATGGGAAGAGCTTGAGATGGCGGTCGGGGTTCACCGGCATCTTCGGCCGAAAAAAGGGGGGTGTCAAACATCGCCGTTTCAACAGGCTTGCTTAAGCATGCCCCAAGTCTTTCGCCGCCCTCGCTTTACCGAAGGGTTGGCCCTGCCGATGATTTTTTGCTCGGCAAAACCTGGGGGACCGGCGACCGTCGGCCACTCAAGTGCCTTGGCTGTCGTGGCTTAATGCAGGCGGCCGGCCACTTCCTCGGCGGCTCGCTGGCCGGCCTGAATAGCGCCATCGAGGTACCCCATCCACTCGGTGGCCGTTTCTGTGCCCGCCCAATGGATTCGCCCGCACGGCTGCCGCAGGGCATCGCCGTAGGCCGTCAGCACGCCGGGACCGGTCACGCCGACATAGCAGCCGCCGCTCCAAGGGTCGTCGTTCCAGTTCTTTTCGGCGAATGCCGTGGGCCGGGCAGCTTGCGGACCGAAGAATCTCACCAGCTCGGTCAGCACCGCCGCGCGACGCTCTTCGCTCGTGCGCGGCCACCAATCGCGGGCCGGCTGACCGTCGCTAAACGTCACCAGCGCCGCGTGGCTGCCGTCGGCCGAGCTGTCGTCGAACGTCGTCACGGTGATGCCCGTGTCGCTGACCACTTCGCCCGAGAAACCCGCTTCGCGCCAGAAGGGCCGCTCGTAAGCCGCCACGTATTTGATGATCGAGCCCATCGGCATGCGGGCCGTCAGTTGATCGCGTGCCGCGGGCAGGGGGCTGGCATAGTGGATCCGCCCGGCCAAGAGCGGCGGCGTTGCCACGATCAGGTAGCGCGACGAGAACGTGCCTGCGTCGCTGCGGACGATCACACCGTCGGCATGTTGTTCGATGAATCGCACCGGTG
>CAZPED010000391.1:0-4604 GCA_964585335.1 uncultured Planctomycetaceae bacterium
GGCCACGCAGGAGCGACTTCTTCAGCACCCATGCCACGATCGTCGCCGTGACGATACCGATCAAGTACATCGCCGCCAGCGTCAGTCCTTGCAGGTTCAAAAAGTCGCCGACGAGCTTTCGCTCGGGAATGAACGCCGTGATCAGCAAGGCGTAGACTGGCAGCCGCGCGCTGCAACTCATCAGGGGCGCGATCAAGATTGTGGTCAACCGATCGCGTCGATTCTCGATCGTTCGCGTGGCCATAATGCCGGGAATCGCGCAGGCAAACGAAGACAGCAACGGGATGAACGACTTGCCGCTGAGTCCGACGCGCACCATCAACTTGTCCATCAAATACGCCGCGCGGGCCATGTAGCCGCAATCTTCGAGCACGGCCAGGAAGAAGAACAGAATCAGGATCTGCGGCAGAAAGATGATCACGCTGCCCACGCCGCCAATGACGCCGTCGACGACAAGCGACCGCAGTGGGCCCTCGCTCATCAGGCCACCGACCGTCTCGCCCAGCCAGCCGACGGCGCTGTCGATGAGCATCATCAGCGGGTCGGCGGCGATGAACACCGAGGTGAACACCAGCAGCATCGCCAGGGCAAAGACCAGCGTGCCCCACAGCTTGTGCGTCAGCACGCGGTCGATGCGATCACCTGCTGTCACCACGCGCGTGGCGGGACGGGTGACCACGCCCGAGAGCACCTCACCTACCCAGCCATAACGGGCCTGGGCCTCGACGGCCGGCACGCCGTGCCCGGCTGCGGCCAAACGCTCGCGGACGGCGACCAGCTGCTGCGTCAGCGGCTGTGACTGCCCATTGCGCAGAAGCGTGCCTTGCAGGTATCCGGAAACGTCCAGCAATAAGCGCTCGACGAGATATCGCGGCAGCGCGCCAGCATGCGACTGTTGACCGGCCAGCGCCGTTTGCAGCTGTTGAACTTCGGCTTGAAACTCGGCGGGAAACGGGCTCGTGCGCAAATTGGCCGCCGGCGCATGCACCGCCTCGGCGAGCGCCGCCTTGAGCTCGTCGATGCCCAGCTTGCGGTTGGCCTGCACCTCGACCACCGGCACGCCCAGTTGCTGCCGCAAGCGTGCCACGTCGATCGATATGCCCTTGGCCCGGGCCACGTCCACCATGTTCAGCGCCACGACGGTCGGCAGGCCGAGTTCGAGCACTTGGCTGACCAGGTACAAATTGCGCTCCAGATTGCTGGCATCGACGATCGACAGCACGGCGTCCACTTGCTCGACATCGTTGACACGGCCCAGCAGCACGTCGACGGCCACCATTTCGTCGGGCGAGCGTGGCGCCAAGCTATACGTGCCCGGCAGGTCAATCAGTTGGCAGCGGAATTCGCCGAGGGCCATCTGGCCCAGCTTCTTTTCCACTGTCACGCCGGGATAGTTGCCCACGCGCTGACGCACGCCGGCCAGCGCGCTAAACAGCGTCGACTTGCCCGTGTTCGGGTTGCCGATCAGAGCGACGGAGAACGCGGACCGCTGGTTCATCGCCGGAGGGTGCGATTGGAGGGATCGTCAATTGATTTAGGTGCGAGCCGCTAGAGGCGGTCGATCTGGACCCGCGCCGCTTCGCTGCGGCGGACGCTCAGCCGGTAGCCGCGCAGCTCCAGCTCGATGGGGTCGCCCAGTGGCGCCACCCCCACAACGGCCAGCTCCACGCCGGGAGTCAGTCCCATCTCCAGCAGCCGGGCGCTCAACTCGTCGGCGCCGGCCACGGTGGTGACGCGCGCTCGCGCGCCGACCGGCAATTCCGCCAGCACGCTCAAGTGGCCACTCCCGGACGCACGAGCACCCGCAGCAACTCATCGGCCCGAAAGCAGAGCTTTTGGCCCGCCAGACGAATGATGCAGGGGCTGCCGTTCTGGATCATTTCGACCTGCGCGCCGCCGCGCAAGCCCAGCTCTTCCAAGCGATGCACCTGATCGGGCAAGCCGGCCACATGGCCAACGTCGGCCAGTTGACCGGGACACAACAAGTTCAGTGGGATGAGTTCGTGCACGGCGACTTACCGTCTCGGTGGAATTGAGACTCATTCTCAGCAGCTCATTGAATTCTATCGGCCGGCAAGACGGTTTGCAATGAGTGACGATTGCCAGTCCGTGCCGGGCTCGTGCCGGACAAAAACCCTTGTCGGCAAACGGGTTTGACCGGAACGACAGCCTTTGCTGGCAACCGGGCCGGTGCGGCTTAATGGGCCGGCGGCTCAACAGGCGTGCGCGGAAAGTCCGCAGCCTGGCTGAAGGCACTTTCCAGCACCTGCATCACCGCCAGCACGACATCCTCGCGCCAGGGGCGGCCGACGACTTGCACACCTACTGGCAGCCCTGCGCTATCCCGTTCCACCTCGGCGGCGGCCCGATCAACCCAATCGCGCGATGCCGGCCGCCGGCTTTCTTCGCCGCGGTGCACGGTCGTCGCGGGCACCACTCCCGCGGGCGCGCCGAGCAAATTGGCCCAGTAACAGAACGACGCCGCGGTCGACAGGTGTTCGGTGCTGCCATGCCGAAGCGCCGGCAAGGCGTGCGGCGGGCAGATCACCGCGTCGAGCCCGGCCGCACTCCAGGCTGCCCATACCGTGTCGACGTAGTCGGCCCGGCGTTGGGTCATTTGCCAATAAGCATCGGCCGTTTGCGCGCCAACCCACGACAGCAGCTGCGCCGTGCGCCGCTGACCGGCGAGCGACAATCCGCGGCGCAGTCCACCGCGGATTGGGCTGGGCAGCTGCGCGATCTTGAGTAAACGGTTGAGCAACTTGTCTCGCGAGCTGGGGCCCAGCAATCGCGCTGCGTCGGCGGCGCCCTCGGCGCCGATCAGGCCAATGAAGACCTCGGCGGTCCGTTCCATCAGGGGTGGCACGAATACTTCGACGCGAGCGCCCGCGCCTCGCAGGACTTCGGCCGCTTGATGGACGGCCCGCTTGAGCGCGGGAGCAACGCCAAAGAATTGGTCGTCGGTCCAAATTCCCACGCGCAACTGGTCGATTCGCACCGCGGCTGGGTCGCCCAGCGGCATGGGCACGATCTGCCGGTCGATTTCGGCCGGATCGCTGGCCATGAGCACGCGCAGGCCCAAGGCTACGTCGGCTACCGAGCGGGCCAGCGGCCCCGGCTGCGGAATGACGGCCTCCATGCCATGCAGGTTGGCGCGCGTGCCGGCATTGGTAAGCCGCTGCGAGGTGGGCTTCAGGCCGCACAGACCGCAAGAGTGCGCGGGAAAGCGAATACTTCCTCCCTGGTCGTTGGCCAATCCCAGCGGCGAGCCGCCGGCCGCGACGAGCGCCGCTTCGCCGCCGCTGCTACCGCCGGGCGAACGCTCCAGGTTCCAGGGATTGTTTGTCCGCCCATAAACCGGATTGTTAGTTTCGTGCTGTAGCATTAGCTGCGGCAAGTTGGTCTTGCCCAGCACAATGGCGCCAGCGCCGCGCAGCCGCGCCACGAGCGGACCGTCGTCCGCAATCACCTCATTGGTAAAACGGCCGATCCCCTCGCTCGACGGAGTGCCCGCCACGTGAAAGCACTCTTTGATCGTTACCGGCACGCCGTGCAGCGGCCCGAGCGCCTCGCCGCGCTGGCGGCCGCGGTCGGCGGCTGTCGCTTGCTGCCGGGCCTGGTCGAACAGCGGAATCACCAGCGCATTCAGGGCGGGGTTGACCGCCTCGATGCGGGCAATATGCGCTGCCACCAGCTCTTGGCTGCTCACCTGGCGCGCCGCCACAAGCCGCGCCATTTCGGTGGCCGACAGGCGGCACAGTTCGTTGGCAGCGCTCGTCGAAAGTTGGCTCATCAGGCGCCCGGTTGCGGTTTGTCGGGCAGCGGGGGTTCGTCGTGCCCCAGCCAGCCGCGCACCGCGCGCCAGGTGCTGCCGATCAGCCGGCCGGACAGTACGTCTTCGGTGATCGTCGACTGGTTCGGCTGGAAGTTCTCCCACACGGCGGCAATGTAGGGCTGGCTGGTCTCGGCCAACGATTGATAGAGTCCGCGCTGCCGAATTTCGCCCAGGGCCTGCCAGTAATGATCGAGCACGTGCCGGTCGACCAGAGTTCCTGCCACTTTGACCGTCGATAGCGCGCCTCGGCCCAGCGTGGCCACCCCCTCGAGGGCACGCATCGTGGCGGCGCCCGAGACGGCCAGCAGGCTAACCCCCTCGTGCCGCGAAATCTCGCGCATCTCTTGCCACATGCGGTCGACTTCGGCTTGCTGGGGCAGTTGTCCGCCGCCGGGCGCGCGAATCGCGGCGCGGGTTTCCTCGATGGTCGCCTTCAGCGCATCGACCGACAGCGGCGGCGTGTTGAAGACCTTGCCCGTGGCGGCTGATGCCTCGGAGACGGCCGACAGCAAGTCGTTCACGTGGTCGATCCGCGACTTTTCGTCGATCACTCCCTGCGACTTTAGCTCGTCGGCCAGCTCTTTCAGATACACTTGCGAGCCGTAAGCCAGGTCGCTCACCGCGGCCAGCACCAGTAGCGGCGAAACGTGCAGCGTGGCCAGCGAGGCCATATCGACGAAGTTGCCCACCGCTTTGCGGGCCACGTAGTTGTCGATGTCGGTGGTCGACGAAGGCTGCGCACCCTGGGCCACCCGGCCCACGTCGTGTA
>CAZPED010000392.1:0-4597 GCA_964585335.1 uncultured Planctomycetaceae bacterium
GCGTTGAGCATCGGCAACTGAGGCCCTTCCTGGGCCGTGTATTCCATGCCCAGCGCGGCCAGCCCCGCTTTGAGGGCCCGGTGGTTGCGCTGGTGCCGGGCAAAGCACTGGTCCAGGCCCTCTTCCAGCACCAGCCGCAGCGCTTCGTAGAGCGCGTAGGTCATGTTGATCGGCGCCGTGTGGTGGTAAACCCGCTCCGACCCCCAGTACTTGGCCAGCATCGTCACGTCGAGATACCAGCTTTGTACCTTTGTCTTGCGCGAAAGCACGGTTTCCATGGCCCGGGGGCTGAACGACACGGGCGCCAGTCCCGGCGGGCAACTCAGGCATTTTTGCGTGCCCGAGTAGATCGCGTCGATGTTCCAGGCGTCGACCTCGACGGGCACTCCGCCCAGCGCCGTCACGGCGTCGACCAGAAGCATGGCGCCCGCATCGTGTACCAGGGCCGAAATCTCTTCGATCGGCTGCCAGGCGCCGGTCGAGGTTTCGGCCATCACGATGCCCACCAGCTTGGGCTTGGCCTGCTGCAAGGCGGCCTTCAGGTCGCTGGGGCTGAAGACTTCGCCCCAGGGCTTTTCGACCTTGGTCACTTTGGCGCCGGCCCGCTCGGCCACGTCGACCATGCGTGCGCCGAACACGCCGTTGACGCACACGACCATCGAATCGCCCGGCTCGATCAGGTTCACCACTGTGGCTTCCATGCCGGCCGAGCCCGTGCCGCTGATGGCCAGCGTCATCGGGTTCTTGGTACGGAGCACGCTTTGCAGCATCTGCTGCATCGCGTTCATGATTTCGAGGTAATAGGGATCCAAGTGCCCGACGGTTCCCTTGCCCAAGGCTTCGAGCACGCGGGGATGAATGTCGCTGGGGCCAGGGCCCATCAATACTCGCACGGGAGGGTTCAAAGCCGGAGCGACAGCACTCATCGCGATATCCTTGGGAAAGTAAGGTCAGTCGGGGTCGGTGGAACGGGGGGCGGTTGTGAATTCGCCGGGCGGCCGGGCAGGGGGCCGGTCTAGCCTTCGGGAGGCTTCTCGCGCACCAGGGCGCTAATCTTCTTGAACTGGGGCGTGCCGGATGCCTGGCACCACTCGAACAGCGCCGACTCGGTCGTGGTCAGCGTGGCCCCGCTCGAATCCATGCGCCGCAAGGCGGTTTCGTAGTCGATCGAGTAGCGGCTGCCGACCGCGTCGACCGGCAGGTACACCCGGTAACCGCCGGCCAGCAAGTCGAGCACCGTTTGCTGGATGCAGACGTGAGCTTCAATGCCGGCCACGAGCACTTTGCTAACGCCCAGCGATTCGAGCCGGGCGACGAAGGGTTCGCACCCACAGCAGCTAAAGGTCATTTTGCTGGGAATTTCGCCCAGCCGGCCGGCCAGCTCGGCAATCGTAGGGCCCAGCCCCTGGGGATACTGTTCGGTGGCCAGGGCGGTGACGCCCAGGGCCTCGGCCCCGTCGAGCAAGCGCCGCAGGTTCCAGGTGATCCGAATGTGACCGTGGATCAGCGGCATCAGCTTCTCTTGAACGTCGACAATCAATAGCGCTGTGTCGCCGGGGGACATCAACTCGGGGCTACGGGCTAATGGGTTGGTCGTGCTCATGGGATGACAGCATACCGAAAAATTTGGGGGCCTACCACGACGGTTAACCGTTGCGCCGGACATCCTTGCGCCGCCCGCACGACAGGGCCCTGGGAACCGATGAGCCAATAAACATATCAACCGCCGTTTACAAATCTGCTTGCATGATGTCGCCGGGGTTGGGATAATCAGCGACGCCTACCTCAAGCGTCGTTACGGACTTAACACGCCTGAACCCAACCCTCCCTCGGAGACCCGCGCCATGACGAGTCGGACTGCTCGCCTTGCTGCCTTCGTCATTCTATCCGCCTCGTGGGTATTGCTATCCGGCGCTGCGGCTGTCGCCAACGACGCCAAGCCGAAGGCACCTGGGTTGGGCGATCCGGGCCCAATTACCGAGGTCCAAATCGATACGGGCCGCACGGTTAACGGCGGTATCGTGCTCGACGGCCAAGATGCCCGGCAGCAGCTCGTGGTAACGGCCAAGCACGCCACCGGACAGTTGCGCGACCTGACCAGCACGGCCACGTACGAAGTCAATCCGCCGGGCATCGTCCACGTCGAGAAGTCGGGCCTCGTGGTGCCGCAGTCCGACGGCACGGCCACGATCACCGCCCGCCCGGCTTCGGGCCCCGCCGGCACGATTCAGGTGACGGTGGCTCATTTTGGCAACGACCCGCTCGTGAATTTCCCGAATCAAATCGTGCCTATCTTTACCAAGCAGGGCTGCAACAGCGGCGGCTGCCACGGCAAAGCCAGCGGCCAGAACGGCTTTAAGCTATCGCTTTTGGGTTTTGAGCCCACCGAGGATTTCGAGCACCTGGTCAACGAAGGTCGCGGCCGCCGGCTGTTTCCGGCCGTGCCCGAAAAGAGCCTGCTGCTGCGCAAGGCGATAGGCGAAGTGCCCCACGGCGGCGGCACCCGGCTGGAAGCCGATACGCATTCATACCGGTTGCTGCGTCGCTGGATTCTGCAGGGTATGCCCTATGGCAACGCCAACGATCCGACCGTCGCCCGCATCGAGGTGTTTCCGACCGAGCGCACCATGCCCGCCGGCGGTGAGCAGCAACTGCTGGTCATTGCCCATTACACCAACGGCATGACCGAGGACGTGACCTCGCAGGTGAAGTTCGAGCCCAACGCCCCCGAAATGGCCGAAGTGAGCAACACCGGCCTGGTCAAGACGCTTGATTTGACCGGTGACGTGGCCATCATGGCCCGCTATCAGGGGCAAGTCGGCGTGTTTCGGGCCACGATTCCGCTCGGCGTGCCCGTCGAAAACACTCCGGCGTCGAAGAACCTGGTCGACGACCTGGTCTTTGGCAAGCTGAAGACGCTGGGGCTGCCTCCCTCGGGTTCGTGCGACGACGCGACGTTCTTGCGCCGCTCGACGATCGACATCGCCGGCCGGCTACCGACCCCCGAAGAGGCGCAAAAGTTCCTGGCCGACACGAACCCCAACAAGCGCGACGCCTGGGTCGACACGCTCTTGGCCAGCACGGATTATGCCGACTTTTTCGCCAACAAGTGGAGCGCCATTCTGCGCAACAAGCGGCGCAACGAGACCTATGCTCGTGGCACGCGAATTTTCCACGACTGGATTCGCGACAGCCTGCACGCCAACGTGCCGTTTGATCAAATGGTGCGCCAACTGCTGACGGCGACGGGCGAGATCGGCCAGAACCCGCCGGTGGCCTGGTATCGCGAGGTGAAGGAAACCAACGAGCAGGTCGAAGACACGGCCCAGTTGTTCCTGGGTCTGCGGATTCAATGTGCCCGCTGCCATCACCACCCGTTCGAGAAGTGGAGCCAGCAGGACTACTACGGCTTCGCGGCGTTCTTCTCGCGGATGCAGCGCAAGCCGGGCGCCCAGTTTGGAGAAGAGCGGATCGTGTATGCTCGCGGCGCCGCTTCGGCCACGAACCCCAAGACGCAGCAGGCTGTGCCGCCCACCGGGTTGGGCGCCAAGCCGGCCTCGCTGACGACCGAGGACGATCCCCGCGCGGCGCTGGCCGACTGGATGACGGCCAAGGACAACCCGTTCTTCGCCCCCGCGCTGGTCAACCGCTACTGGAAGCACTTTTTCAGCCGCGGCCTGGTCGACCCCGAAGACGACATGCGGGTGACCAACCCCGCGACGAACCAGGAGTTGCTCAACTCGCTGGCCAAGCACTTCGTCGACACGGGCTTCGACCTCAAGGGGCTGGTGCGGACGATTTGCACCTCGCAAACCTACCAGCTGGCTTCGACGCCCAACGACTACAATGCCAACGACAAGCAGAACTACTCGCGTTACTACCCCAAGCGTTTGCCGGCCGAAGTACTGCTGGACGCCATCGACTCGGTAACTGAGTCGAAGACCAACTTTGGCAGCGTGCCGCAAGCCACCCGGGCGGTGCAATTGCCCGACAGCGGCTTCAACTCGTACTTCCTCACGGTGTTTGGCCGTCCCGAGTCGAGCAGCGCTTGCGAGTGCGAACGCTCGTCGGAGGCCAACCTGGCGCAGAGCCTGCACCTGCTGAATTCGTCGGAAGTGCAGGGCAAGCTGTCGGCCGGCAGCGGCCGGGCCGCGCAATTGGCCGGCGACAAGAACCGCTCGCGCGAGGACAAGGTGCGCGAGATCTACCTCCGCGTTTACTCGCGCGAACCGCAGAGCGACGAGATGACCGTGGCCGTCGAGCACCTCTCGAAGGCCAAGGACGAAAAGTTGGCCTACGAGGACATTCTTTGGGCGCTGATCAACACCAAGGAATTCCTGTTCAACCACTAGGCGGCCTCGTGGCCTGATTCGCCGGGCTTCCAGCGGCGCGCCCAAGGGCGCACTCAGCGCTGTGTTGCGCGCCGAGGGAACGCAGTAACGCCAAGCTTTCGAATTGCCGGTGGCTCGCGCCAGCCGAAAACTTCTGCCTGCCGGCTGGGCCGGACAATTCCAACCGGCTGGTTGTGAGGGTATCATAGTTCCATCGTGCTGGGCCTCTTGAGCGCAGAAGCGGCCGCCGCAAGCCAGGTGTTTGC
>CAZPED010000393.1:0-4586 GCA_964585335.1 uncultured Planctomycetaceae bacterium
CTGGACGAATCGGCCGAGTAACCCTCGCGCTGGCCGGCTAGCGTCCCTCGGGCACGACTCCGCCCAGCCGCGTCAGCACCTGTTCGGCCGCATCAACTCCCTGTGGATCCTGGCGACGCAATTCCGCCAGCGCCCGCTCGGCTGCGGGCTGTCCGCAGGCCAACAGATAGCCGACGATGGCCTGCCGTGTCGTGGGGGTCGCATAGGCGGCCTTGCCGTAGAGGGGGACGATCGTTGGCAGCGCGTTCCAGTCTTTCCAGCGTGCCAGGTCGGTAATGGCTGCCGCGGCGAACTCGGGCCGCATGAGCACCTGCCGCAGCGACTGCCGCAATCGGTCGGCGGGAATCTCGTGGCCGTACTCGTGGTAGAAACGCAGCGCCACGAGGGCGTGCCGCACGTCGCCATCGGCCGCCTTGGGATTGGCCAGAATGCGCTCGTCGAGCAGCCGTAGCCCGTCGACACCGGTCAGCAACAGGTAACCGCCCAGCAAGCCGTCGAAACCGGCGCGAAAGTCGTCGTCGGGCGTGAGTATTTGCTGCTTCAAGAACGCGGCGTTGGCCGCGCGCGTGGCGGGGTCCGTAGCCAGCCCCAGGGCAAGGCCGTAAAACCCCTTGCGCGATTGTGGCACCGCGTCGGCGCCGATCCAGCGCCGCAATTGCTCGGCGCTGAGCGCGTCGATCACGCTGGCAACCTCGTCGAACCGTGCGTGGCCAAATTCCAAGTACGCGTCCTGGGCGATCAACGGGTCGCTGTTCTCCAGGTACCGCGCAAAGTACCGCAGTCGCTCGGCGGTGGGTGTCGCGCTGGCCGGCAGGCGGGCAAAGTAGGCGTAACTGGTTTCGGTGACGGGCAGCACCCGCCAGCGCAAATCGGCTAGCGCGTCCGTGGCTTTGCCGTCGCCAAAGGCGAGCAGGAGCGAGCCGGGTTTGCCGGCCCGGTCGACCGGCACCCGCACCAGCTGGCCGGCTGCCGCCCGCGGCCCGCCGACAATCACCCGGTGAATGCGCAGCTCCGTGGTCGCTTCGCTGCCGGCTGTTTCATTTTCGGCCAGCAGCACCACTTGTGCCTGCGCCCGTTGCTGGCTGAGCGTGGGTTCCAGGGCCGTGCAGAAGGGGCAGGCCACGGCCCGCGACGAGCCGCAGGCCACCGCCGCGACCAAGGCCGCGAGCCAGGCGCCGGTGGCTGCGCAGCTAGTTGACCTCGGTGCCATCGAGGTGATAGATGGCCAGGTGTTTGCCATCGGGACCTTTAACTTCGCGGATCGAGAATGTGCCCTTCACGCCCACCGGGCGCGTGGTAAAGGTCGTGCTGGCCGGCGGAACCATTTCGACCAGGACGCAATCGTGCAAGAGGGCGCCGGGGCCAAAGCAACACTCCTGGTTATCGCGCACGAGCACGAAGGCCTTGATGCCCGACTGCTGAAAGCTCGGCAGGATGTAACCGCGGATGCGAATCGTTTGTCCGTCCAGCTCCTTGACCTTGGTGGTCAGAAACGAGGGGTCGTACGGCTCGCCCTTCTTCAGTTCCAGCTTGATGTCGTCGAACGTCACGTCGCGCAAGCCACCACTGGCCGGCGCGGTTGGTAGCGCCGACGGGCGACTATTGCTCACGCTCACGGGCACCACGGCCGGCTTCGCCCCGGCCGGCGCAGGCGCCGCGGCCGGCGATTCCGGCGTTGCGGCCGGCTTGTCTGGCTCGACAGCGGCCGATTGAGCGCCAGGGCTAGGCGCACTCGGCTCGGGCCGATTGCAGCCGGCCAGCAGTCCGGCAGTCAGCAGCGCAATCGACCGCAGATGAAAATGCGAGCGCTCCCTCATTGTACGTAGTCGGCTTCGAGATGGTAGAACACGCCCCCCTTGGCGTTGTCGATCGTATTGTCGGCGGGCGCCACGTGAAACGTGCCGGCGACCTTGTGCATCCGCGACTGAAACGCCACGCGCAGCGGCCCCACCAGCTTCACGTGAATGCGGTCCGTGATTTTCGGATCGCCGCCGAAACAGCAATCGCCCTGATCGCGGACCAGCAGAAACTCGCGAATGCCGTCCTTGTCGCGGCCCGGGTACATATATCCCTTGATGAACACCCGCTTGCCTTCCAGGTCGAGCGCGCTGGGGGGCATCAGCTGGCCGGTCTGCGCCGGGTCGGGCTGCAGTTCCGCGTAGGTCACGCGCTGATAGCCGTCGGGCACTTCAGTCATATACTCGTACGTCAGCCGGGCCGGGCCCAGCACGGCAAACGCCGCCGAGAGGATCAGGCCGGTGCGTGCCAGACCCTCGCCCGATAGCTCGTCGCGTTGCCGCTTCACCTTGAGCAGGGCGTAGCTCGACAGGGCGATGCCGATCAGCGGCACGACCAGCAGAGTCCAATCCAAAATGGCCAGCGACGACAGCAGCCCCACGATCAGGCTGGCAACCGCCGAGGTGCTGAGTGCCCGGTACTGTTCGTAGTTTTCGGCCTGCGACGGCTGGCTGGCCACATCAATGCTCATGGGTGCCAAAACTCCCCTGCGAAAGCGGGCGACTAACTCGTGGCGTGTTGCCCACCTTTCAGAATAATCCAGAACGCGCAGCCCAGCAGCACCGCGGCCGTGCCAATTCCCAGATAGACCGGCGTGTTGTTGTTCACCGCCACCGGAGCTTCGCCAGAACCGGCCGAGGGGCCTTCGACCTTGGCAGCCGGGGCCGCGGCGGGCGCCGGCTCGGCGGCTGGCTTCTCGGCGGGTTGCGCCACCGCGCTCGGCTCGGCGGCCGGTTTCACGGCGTCGGCCGCCGGAGCCGTTGCGGCGGGCTTCGTTTCGGCTACGGCCGGCGCGCCGTCGGCAGGCTTGCCCTCGGCAGGCTTATCGGCGGCTGGCGTGGCCGCCGCCGTCGAAGATCCCGCGCCCAGCGGGAAGAATAGCGTGCTGGCCCGATTGACCGCGTCGGGGTCGATCTTCGCCAGCTCGTCGATCCGCTCCTTGGCTTGCGGCAACGGGCAGGCCCGCAAGTAGTTGATCACCGGCACGCGCACCCAATTCGAGTCCTCGTCGGCGTTCTTGAACAGGTCGACCAGGCGGTCCATCACCGACCAGTCTTCCCAGCGCGCGAGGTCCGGAATCACCAGGTCGGCCAGTTGCGGACGGTCGAGCATCGTGCGGATGCCAGCCAGCAGGCGGTCGCGCGGGATGATCTTCTCTTCGGTGCCGTGGAACCGCAGCGCCATGATCGTGGCATACGTGTCCGTGTACTCGGCGTCCTTGTTCTTCAGAAACAGGTCCTCGACCAGCGGCATGCCGTCGGGGCCTTTAAGCGTCAGGTAAGCGGCCACCAGCGCGTCGAGCGCGCCTTTGGTCTGCCGGTCCTTCGACTTGATCATCTCTTCCAGCAACGAGAGGTCTTCGGGCTTGCCGCACACGCCCAGCATCGTCAGGTACAGCCGGCGGTGGCTGACCGGAATCTGCGGGCTGCTGATCCACTCGATCAGCTTGTCGTGGTGCATGCGGTCTTTCAGCCCGATCACGCCGGCATAGGGCGTTTTGGCAAACTCGTCGTAAGCGTCGCGGGCCAGCATCTCGTCCTTGTCTTCCAGAAATTCCTGGAAGAAGGCCAGCCGATCGGCGCCTTCCTTGGGCAGTTGCATGCCCTTGGTGACGTAGTCGATGCCGCGCTCGGTGATGGCGATGGGCGTGCCCCAGTTGATGGCCGGGGCGTCGATACCCATCACCAGAAACGTGGACCCGACCGGCGCGTCGCCGAAGTAAACCGTTTCGATCGTGCGGTTCTTGCCCAGCTCCTGCTCGCCCTTCAGGACTTGCAGCACTTCGAACTTGGCTTTCACGACGTCGAGCGAGCTGCTGGGCGCATCGGCCGAGGGCTTCGGCGGCGGCTGCACCAGCTTGGCAATGACGGCCACCTGCGAGTTGGCGATTTCCTCGCTGAAGGTTAGCGACACGGCGCTACAGAACGGGCAGGCCAGGGCCACCGCGCCGGCCAGGCTCAGGGCCAAAAAGCCGACACCCGCGACGATGGACAAGAAGGGCCACTTGACGCTCATGGCGAGATTTCCTTGTCAGATGGTTAAAGGCAAGTCGCGGGTGAGGCGCCCAGCAGCGCCCGCCGCGGTTCGTATCGGAAGGTTGGTATGCGCAAGTTTATGTCGACTACCGATTGCCCGCCACCGGCGAAGCCAGCACCCCTTTTTTACGCCCGCGGCAGGGGCGAAGTTCGGCACTTTGGGGTCGAAGCGACCCTTAGGGCGTGGCGCTCAGAGCCTTGGCCACGTCGGTCCGGTAAGCGGCCATTGCCGGCAAATACCCCACCAGGGCGGCCAATACAATCAGCCCCGGAATTATAACCGATTCGTACCCTGCGAATTGCCAAAACCCGATCGAAACGCCGGTTTGCGCGGAAACCCAGGGATTCAGAACCGCGATCAGCCCGTGCCCGACCAGCCAGCCTAGTAGTCCACCGCCCAAACTCAGCAGGATTGATTCGAGCAGCACCAGCAACATTACGGTTTGCCGGCCCGCCCCCAGGGCGCGCATCACGGCGATTTCGTGCTGGCGCTCGCTCATCGAGTTGTAAATGCTGACCAGGATTCCAATGCCC
>CAZPED010000394.1:0-4580 GCA_964585335.1 uncultured Planctomycetaceae bacterium
CTGCTGCATCCCGAACCCGAGACGCTGCCGTCCGCGGTACCCTACATTCACCCCGAGTCGCGGCGAGTGGCCGAGTGGGCCGCGCGGCTGGCCGAGGTGTCCGGCTTCAAGGTGGGCATCCACTGGCAGGGGAACAAGGCCTATTCGTTCGACCGCAAGCGTTCGATCCCGCTGGCACGCTTTGCGCCGCTGGCCGAGGTGGACGGCGTGCAGCTGATCAGCCTGCAAAAAGGGGCGGGGACCGAGCAACTGGCCGAGCTGCAAGAGCGGTTTCGCATTCTCGACTGGCAAGCGCTGCTCGACCTGGAAGGGGGCGCGTTCATGGATACCGCCGCCGTCATGCGCGGGCTCGACCTGGTCATTACCAGCGATACGGCGACCGCGCACCTGGCCGGCGCGCTGGGCGTCAACGTCTGGGTGGCACTGCCGCTGGTGCCCGACTGGCGGTGGTTCGTCGATCGCGCGGACAGCCCCTGGTATCCCACGATGCGTCTGTTCCGCCAGCAAACCGACGATGACTGGCACCATCCGTTTTCACAAATGGCCGCGGAGTTGGCCGCGCGAGCCGCAAGGCAGGGGAGCTGAACCGTGGCATCCATCGCCGAGGCCATGCAAGTGGCCGTCGAATATCACCGCGCTGGGCAACTGCAACAGGCCGAGGCCATCTATCGCCAGGTGATTGCCGCCGACGCCCGCCACGCCATGGCCCATCACCTGCTGGGCGTGCTGGCCATGCAGGCCCGGCAGCCGGACGTGGCGATCGCGCAGATCCAGCGCGCCATCGCCCTCGAGCCCAACCAGGCCGCCTTCCACGCCAACCTGGGCGACGTGCTGCGGACCGTGGGACGATCGGCCGAGGCCAAGACCTGCTTCGCGCGGGCCATAGCGCTCGACGACCGCCAGGTGGCGGCGCACTACAACCTGGGCTTGTTGCATCAGTCGGAAAACAACTTGCCGGCGGCCATCGCCTCGTTCTCCAAGGCCGTCGAATTGATGCCCGACCTGGCGCCCGCGCATAACGAGCTGGGCAACCTGTATCGCGACCAGGGCGATCGTCAGCTTGCACTCGAGCATTTTCGACGTGCGATCAAGGCCAATCCCCAGCTGGCCGATGCTCACAACGACCTGGGCAACCTGCTGCAAGATTTGGGGCAACTGCCCGAGGCGATCGAGTCGTTTCAGCGGGCGTTGGCGCTGAACCCGGCGCTGGCGGCCGCGCACTACAACTTGGGCAACGCTCTGCGGGCGACGGGCGAGCTGGAGCGGGCCGAAGCGAGTTATCGCGGGGCCTTGCGGGTCGCGCCCAGCATGGCCCTGGCGCACAACAACCTGGGCACGCTGCTGCAAGACCGCGGCGACTGGGACGGCGCCCAGCGCGAGTTTGCCGAAGCCGTCCGCCTGGCCCCCGACCTGGCCGAGGCTCATTACAACCTGGGGGTCGCGCTGCTGCACCGCGACGCCTGGGGCGAGGCCGAGGCGATTCTCGAACGCTCGATCCAGCTCGATCCCAACCATGCGCCCGCCTACTTGCAATTTGGACAGGCCAAGCAGCATTTGCGCAAATGGGACGAGGCGCGGGCCAATTATCTTGAAGCCCTGCGGCTCAATCCCTCGTATTCCGAGCCGCAGTGCAACCTGGGCCTGATGGCCATGCACGAAGCGCGCTACGACGAAGCGCTCGAGCGATTCCAGACGTCGCTTGCCACCGCGCCCGATTGCGCCGAAGCCCGCTGCAACCTGGGCATGCTGCGCCTGGGCGCCGGCGAATACGACATTGGCTGGGCCGATTTTCTGGCCTACTCGCAGTGCCCGTACTACCGCGATCAAAAGTACTCGCAGCCCACTTGGGACGGCGCGCCGCTCGAGGGACGCACCATTCGCATCGTCTGCGACAACGGGCTGGGCGACACGATCCAGTTCATTCGCTACGTGCCCTGGTTGTACGAGCGCGGCGCCGGACGCGTGCTGCTGGCCGCGCAAGTGGCCTTGCATCCGCTATTGCGCGCGGCCGGCTTTGGCGAACTGGTCGCTCCCGACGATCGTAGCGAGCCCTTCGATACGCATGTCTCGGTCATGATGCTGCCCCCCTTGCACTATCAGGACCGCCAATCGCTGGGCGATGCGGCGCCCTACCTCCGTGCCGACGAGCAACGCGTGGCCCAATGGCAATCGCGACTGGCCGAATTCAAAGGTTTGCGGGTGGGCATCTGCTGGCACGGCAACGAGACGTTTCCCTGGAATCATTGGCGCTCGATTCCGCTCGCCGCGTACGCACCGCTCGCGGAAGTGCCCGGCGTACACTTGATCTCCTTGCAGCACGGGCCTGGCCGCCGGCAGTTGCTCGAACAGGGCGAGCGGCTGTCGATCGTCGACCTGGGCGACCAGGTCGACCGCGATTGCGGCGCCTTCATGGATACGGCGGCCATCATCGCCAATCTTGACCTGGTGATCACCTCTGACACGTCGCTGGCGCATGTGGCTGGCGCCTTGGGCGCCCCCGTTTGGCTGGCCCTGCCGGCCGGGCCCGAGTGGCGTTGGCGGTGGCAGGGCAGCTCGACCCCCTGGTATCCGTCGTTGAAGTTGTATCGCCAGCAGGCGTTCAACGAGTGGCGGCCGGTCTTCGAGCAGTTGGCCGCCGACCTGACGCCACTCATGGCGTCGCTCGATCGCACTCGCTCGTCGTCGCGGCCATGAACGTTCCAGATGCTCGCCTGACCGCGGCGCTGCACCATCACCAGGCTGGCCGCCTGGGCGACGCGGAACAGCTCTACCGCGCCGTGCTCAACGAAAACCCGCGCGACGTGCAAGCCCGCTACCTGCTGGGCGCGCTCGCGCAGCAAGCCGGCCGGGCCGACCTGGCCGTCGAACAGTTTCGCGTTATTCTGGCCGAACAAAGGCAGCACGTGCCCGCTCTGGCGGGAATGGCCGACGCGTTGCACGCGCTGGGACAAGCGGCCGCGGCCGAACCGTTTTGTCAGCAGGCGCTCGCGCTCGACCCGAACTGCCTCGCGGCACAATATCGGCTGGGCATGCTCCAGCAAGCCCGCGGCGATTGGCCGGCGGCCGCGGCCTCGTTCGCGCGGGTGCTGCGTGCCCAGCCCGACCAGGTCGAAGCCCACCTGGAATTGGCGGGAGTGCTGGTGCGGTTGGGCGGGGCGGCCGAGGCCGAGCAGCATTTGCGCCAAGCGATTGCCCTGCGGCCCGACTTTATCCCCGCTTACAACAACCTGGGCAACCTGCTGCAAGAGCGTGGCCAGCTCGAGTCGGCCGTCGCCGCGCTGACCCAAGCCGTGCAAATCAACCCGCGGCTGGCTGCCACGCAATTCAACCTGGCCAATGCGCTACGGGCGGCCGGTCAAGCAGAGCGGGCAATCGCGCACTATCGGCAGGCATTGCAGCTCGATCCGGCAATGGCGACCGCGGCCAACAACCTGGGCACCCTGCTGCAAGAGATGGGAGACTTGCCCGCCGCCCGCGACCTGCTCGAAAGGGCGCTGCAATTGAATCCCGATTTTGCCGACGCGCAACTTAACCTGGCCTGGGTGTTGCAGCAGCAGGGCGCGCTCGAGGCCGCTCGCGACGCATATCGTCGGGGCATCGGCCTGGCCCCGCCCCGCGCGGCGAGCTATTACAACCTGGGCACCGTGTTGCAAGCACTGCGCGAGTGGGACGCGGCCCGCGAGGCGTACCTCGCCGCGCTCGACATCGATCCGCTGTATGCCGAGCCGCATTGCAACCTCGGCGCCATGCACCAGGGAATCGGCGAGGACGACCGGGCGCTGGCCTGCTACGAACGTGCGCTCGCGCTGCGGTCGGACTGCGCCGAGGCGCATTGCAGCCGCGGCATGTTGCGGCTTTCGCAGGGGAACTTTGCCGCCGGCTGGCCCGACTATCGCTGGTTCGACCGCTGCGCGGTGGGCCGCCCGCGCGGAGGTCCGCCCCTCTGGGACGGCTCGGATCTCACCGGCCGCACCATCGTCATTCGCTGCGACGAGGGGCTGGGCGACACCTTGCAGTTCATTCGCTATTTGCCGTGCCTGTTTCGCCGCGGCGCCCAAAGAGTGCTCGTCGCGGCGCAGCGAGTGTTGCATCCGCTGCTGGCCTGCTCGGGCGTGGGCGACCTGATCGAGCCGGGCGTTTGGCCGGCCGAGGCCGATTGCCAGGTGTCGATCATGATGTTGCCCGCCCATTTCTTCGACGAAGCGCAAATGATGGCCAACGCCGTACCTTATTTGCGCCCCCAGCCCGAATGGGTGCGCACGTGGGGCGCCTGGCTGGCTGCGCTGCCGGGGCGCAAGGTTGGCCTCAACTGGCAAGGCAACCGCGACTACGCCTGGGACGAGTGGCGCTCGCTGCCGCTGGAAACGCTCAGCCCCTTGTCCGACGTGCGCGGCGTTCAGCTTGTCTCGCTCCAGCGCGGCGAGGCCGAGGCCCTGGCCGCCCACGGCGCGCGGCTGGGCATGGTGGCGCTACCCGACGACGCCGATACGACGCACGGCGCCTTCATGGACACCGCCGCGGTCATCGCGGGGCTCGACCTGGTGGTCACGACCGACACGGCCATCGCACACCTGGCTGGC
>CAZPED010000395.1:0-4570 GCA_964585335.1 uncultured Planctomycetaceae bacterium
CCGAAAAACGACCGCCGCGATTGGCGCCTACCGTCCGTTCGGTAGAATGTACACGGCAAGCGCGGGACAGGGAAGAGTTGGGCGGCCAAGATTTTTTCGTCCCGCTCCAGTTAGCAGGGGCGCCGTGGGCGGCATTTCGCGGCGATCCCTACCCACGCTGCGCGCGGGCCCGACGGTTGATGCGGACGCCCGGATCGGTCGGCTATGATGACGCCGCGGATCTTGGCGGGCGGCTGGCTTGCGCCCCGAGAGAGTGTGCCCAGGCATTTCTGAGGAGACCGAAGCGATGTTGAATCTGGCCATCGTGCTTTCGGAGAACGCGCAGCGCTTTCCCGATCGCACCGCGGTGATTTGTGGCGAGCGCAAACTGACCTATGCCCAGCTCGAAGAGCTGACCAACCGCCTGGCCAGCTCGCTCGCCAGGCTCGGTTTGCATCCCGGCCAGAAAATGCTGCTGATGCTGCCGAACATTCCCGAGTTCGTGATCGCGTACTTCGGCATCCTGAAGCCGGGCGGCGTGGTCGTGCCGATCAACGTGCTCTACAAGGCGCGCGAGATCGAGTTTCTGCTCGAAGACAGCGAAGCGGTCGCGCTCGTGGCCTGCACCGAGTTCCTCGACGAAGCGCTGGAAGCCTATCGCAACGTGCCCACTTGCCAGCACCTGATCCTGGTTGACTTTGCCAAACCGGCGCCCAAGGTCGACGACTCCGGCGTGCTGCACTTCAACGACCTGGTCGAGGCGGGCCAGAGCAAGTTCGAGCCGGCCGCCACCACGCCCGAGGACACCGCCGTGATCGGCTACACGAGCGGCACCACCGGCAAGCCCAAGGGGGCCGAGCTCTCGCACTTCAACTTGTTTTTCCAGTGCCGCGTGCTGCCCGAGTTGACCGGCGAACCTCGCCAGGGCAACGAAGTGCGAATGGCCGTGCTGCCGCTGTTTCACTCGTACGGCCAGTCGTGCGTGATGAACACCGTGCTGGCCCTGGGCAGCACGCTGACGCTGATGCCGCGCTTCGATCCGGCCCAGGCGATGGAGATCATCCAGCGCGACCGCGTGACGCACTTTGCCGCCGTGCCCACGATGTATCAAACGATGCTCAATCACCCGGATCGGGCCAAGTACGACCTGAGCTCGCTGCAGCGCTGCGCGAGCGGCGGGGCGCCCATGCCGCTCGAAACTTTGGAAACCTGGAAGAAGCACTACAATTTTTCGATTCAGGAAGGCTACGGCTTGACCGAGACCTCGCCGACGGCCACCTGGAGCCAGGGCCCCGTCAAACCCAAGGCCGGCTCGTGCGGCAAGGCCATCTGGGGCTGCCAGATCAAGATCGTTGACGACCAGGGCAACACGCAGCCGCCGGGCAAAGAGGGCGAAGTGCTGATTCGCGGCGTCAACGTCATGAAGGGCTACTACAAGCAGCCCGAGGCCACCGCCCAGATCCTCAAGGACGGCTGGTTCCACGGCGGCGACATCGGCAAGACCGACGAAGAGGGCTACCTGTACATCGTGGGCCGCATGAAGGACATGATCCTGCGCGGCGGCTTTAACATCTACCCGCGCGAAATCGAAGAGCTGCTCTACGAGCATCCGGCCGTGGCCGAGGCGGCCGTCGTTGGCGTCAAGCACGAAGAGCTGGGCGAGGAGGTGAAGGCCGTGGTCTTTCTGAAGCCCGGCTGCGCGGCCACGGCCGACGAGATCCAGGCCTACTGCAAGGAGCGGATCGCGGCGTTCAAGTATCCGCGCATCGTCGAGATTCGCGACAAGCCGCTGCCCAAGGGCCCCTCGGCCAAGATCCTCAAGCGCGAACTGATCGAAGAGCACGAACGGGCCCGCACGGCCACGGCCCACCGTTAACGTTGCCCCCGCCGCTCTGCACGGCGAACCACCCGCTAACCACCAATTTCCGTGGAGAACGACGATGGCCTACGAAGAGATTCTGGTTGACGTGTCCGAGCGCATCGCGACGATCACGCTTAACCGGCCCGCCAAGCTCAATGCCTGGACGCTCAAGATGGAGCAAGAGGTCGAGCAGGCGATGCTGGCCGCCGCGAAGGATCCGGCAGTACGGGTCATCGTGCTGACCGGCGCCGGACGCGGCTTTTGCGCGGGAGCCGACCTGGCGAATCTCGACGGCCTGGCTCGCTCGAATAACACGGCCGAGACGCTTAAGCACGTGATGGGCGAGCGATTCGCCAACCGGGGCCCCGAGGGAGCTCGGGTCGACTTTCGCAAAACCTACTCGTATTTCCCCGCGATTCCCAAACCGATCATCGGTGCCATCAACGGCGCGACCGCCGGGCTCGGCCTGGTGATTTCGCTGTATTGTGATATTCGCATTGCCTCGGACCAGGCCAAATTCAGCACGGCCTTTGCCCGCCGGGGGCTGATCGCCGAGCATGGCATCAGCTGGATGCTGCCGCGGCTGGTCGGCGTGTCGAACGCGCTCGACCTGCTCTACTCGGCGCGGTTGATCGACGCGGCCGAGGCGCTAAGAATAGGTTTGGTCAGCCGCGTGATTCCCCAGGAACAGTTGGCCGCCGAGGTGCGCAGCTACGCGCTCGAACTGGCCAACGCCTCGTCGCCACGTTCCACGGCCGTGATCAAGCGGCAGGTCTACAATGCACTGTTCCAGTCGCTCGGCGACGCGATCGACGTGGCCAACGAGGAAATGCTGGCCAGCTTTGCCAGCGAGGACTTCAAGGAGGGAGTCGCCCACTTCTTGGAAAAACGCGCTCCTGCCTTTCCCGGACGGTAAATCGAAGTGACCACTGAACCGCAGTCCGAAGTCGTTCGCATCGGCGTGCCGAACCCGATGTTCGAGGGCGAAATCAATCTGTACGTCATCCCCGGCGACGGGCTGACCGT
This sequence comes from uncultured Planctomycetaceae bacterium, assembly GCA_964585335.1. Lineage (GTDB taxonomy): Bacteria > Planctomycetota > Planctomycetia > Pirellulales > PALSA-1355 > CAZPED01. Next base: position 2,867 of record CAZPED010000395.1, read on the forward strand.
CATCGATACCGGCATCGGCACGCCCGAGGCCATGGCCGCCATCGAAACCGGTTTGGCCAACCACGGCCTGGCGGTCGAGGATATCCGGCAAATCGTGCTTACGCACAAGCACGCCGACCACATCGGGCTGGCCCGCGACTTGCGCGATCGCAGCGGCGCCACGGTCTACGTGCACGAGGACGACTGGGACGGCGTGGCGAATCTCGACGCGCGGCACGAACAGTTCGTGCCGCTGGTGCGCGAGCGCCTGCGGGCCTTGCACACGCCCGAGGAAGATATCGAGAACCTCACTCAATTCCTGGGGCACGGCAAGCGGTTTGCCAAGGAAACGCCCGCCGAAAAGCTGCGCGACGGTCAGGCGCTGGTCGTGGGAGGCCGCGCGCTCGAAGTGATTCACACGCCGGGGCATACCCAGGGCAGCATTTCGCTGCGCTACGGGCGTTACCTGTTCAGCGGCGACCACGTCCTGCCGACGATCACGCCGAACATCGGCGCCGGCGAGTTGCGTCGCCAGGGCATGATGCGCCGCTTTCTCGACTCGCTCGATCGGATCGCCCAGTACCAGGCCGACGACCTGGTGGTGCTGCCGGGGCACGGACAGCCGTTCTCGCACCTGGCAGAGCGCTGCGCGGAGCTTAAGGCGCATCACGGTAAGCGCGAAGCGGCGATTCTGGAAATCCTCCGCACAGGCGGCCCCAAAACGGTGTACGAAGTTGCCCGCACGCTGTGGGCCCGCTTGCCAGGCTATCACCTGGTGCTGGGCACGGCCGAGGTGAACGCGCACCTGGAAAAGTCGCTCGAGGACGGCGCGGTCACCCATGCGCAGGGACGCTACCAGGCCGCCTGAGGCCGGGCGCTTGCTAATTGCTCAGATACGGCGTTTCAGCCGACGTCGTATAGCCCGGCGGAGTCGTGCGCGGCGCGGGCGGCCCATAGCGATTGAAGGTGTCGGGCACGGGGTTGTTGAAGCCCCAGCCGTTTTGCCAGATGCGATAGGGCGAGGCACAGCAACCCGCTAGCGCGGCGGTGCCCGCGATCACGGCGATCAGTCGTGCCAAAGGGCGCATGATGGCGTCTCGCAATCGGCTCTCGGTCAGGTAAACCTTGACGGCTCTAACGATGCTATCGGTTGAGCCAACTGCGCCGGTTCAAAAAATCCGCTCCGCGGCAAGCAACTTCGCACGTATGTGCGAGGCGACGAGGCGTGCTAGCACTGCCAGGTTTGCCGCTTCGCCGCCAGGCCTACGGCGTTTGCGGCGCCACGTCAAAGCAAGCCATCTCGGTGTCGTTGCGCACGTAGAGCCGGCCGCGGGCCACGACCGGATGGTTCCACGTTTTGCCGCTGACGGCCTGAAACCGCCCCAACTCCTCGTGCTTGTCGGGACGGGCCGACACCAGCACGACTTCGCCGCGCTCGGTGACTACCAGTAACAGCACCTGATCGACCAACAACAGCACCTGCCCGTGGCCATAACGGCCGGCCTTCCATTTGCGTTTGCCCGTGGCAACGTCCACACAACAGAAGATCGCTTCGTCGAAACCGTAGACGTGGCCGTCGTGCAGCACGAAATCGTTATAGGCCGGCCGGATGGCCTTGGACTTGTAGTCCTCGGCCGCGGTCCAGGTTTCGCCGTCGCGGGCCAGCTTCAGTTTGGTCAGCCCCAGATCTTCCGAACCGACCAGTAGCGTCGTGTCGTCGAGCTG
>CAZPED010000396.1:0-4568 GCA_964585335.1 uncultured Planctomycetaceae bacterium
GGCGGTTCGCGGCGCCCAGACCCTGATGGACTTATCGACCGGCGGCTGACCCAGGGCGACGCGGACCGGTAAGCACGGCTTCAGAACAACGACACGCGACAACAAGCGGATCTAGAAACTTCCCATGTGCGGCATCGTAGGCTTGTGGAACGTCGGCGTTGAGCGACCGCATCAGACGGTCTGCGCAATGCTCGAAGCCATGAAGCATCGCGGTCCTGACGGCTCGGGCACGCTCGAGTACGCCGGGGGCGCTGCCGGCATGGTCCGTTTGGCGCTGGTCGACCTGTCGGAGCGCGGCCAGCAGCCGCTCTGGTCGGCCGACGGCCGCGTCGCCATCTTGTTCAACGGCGAGATCTACAACTTCCGTAGCGAGCGGCAAAAGCTCGAAAATGCCGGCTATCGCTTCCGGACGACGACCGACACCGAGGTCATCCTTAACCTGTACCTCGAACATGGCCTCGAGTTCCACAAGTACCTGCGCGGCATGTTCGCCATCGCGCTCTTCGACTGGCGACACACGGCCCCCGGCAGCCTGCCAACGCTGCTCCTAGCCCGCAGCCCGCTGGGCATCAAGCCGCTCTACGTCGCGCATCCGCACCACGATCCCGAGCAAGTCGTTTTCTCGTCCGAGATTCGCGCCCTGCTGGCATCGGGGCTCGTGGCGCCCCAGGTCGATCGCGAAGGCTTGGCCACGTACTTGTCGCACGGCTTTCTGTTGCAGCCGCGGACGCTGATCTCGGGTGTGCGAATGATCGAGCCGGGAACGATCGAAATCTACACTCCGGGCAAATCGCCGGCCAAGAAACGGTTTTGGACTTTTCCGCCCTACGAGCCGCGGCGCGAGTCGCTCGACGAAGCGGCAGAGCGTTTGCGGACCGTGCTGGAAGAAAGCGTGGCCATTCACGCGATGGCCGACGCCCCCATTGGCGCCTTCCTGAGCGGTGGCATCGACTCGACCGGCATCGTCGGCTTGATGCGCAAGCACGTCTCGGACCTGCGTACCTACACGATCAAGTTTCCCGGCCTCGACGATCAGGATGAAGTGGCCGAAGCCGTCTCGGCCGCGCAAAGGTACGACTGCCAACATACGGTCGTTGAAGTCACGGGGCGCGAAGTCGCCGAGTTGCTGCCGCGCTTCGCGGGCCAGATGGACCAGCCGTCGGCCGACGGATTGAACACCTGGCTGGTCTCGCGCGCCGCGGCGCGCGACGTCAAAGGCGTGCTCTCGGGCGTGGGAGGCGACGAATGGTTCGCAGGTTATCCCGTGACGCGCCGCATGGCGCGCTACGCCACCACTGCCGGCGGCCGCGCCCAGTCACTGGCCGGACAGGTGGCCAACCTGCTCGCGGGCTGGGTGCCGCAGGGACGGCTGCGCGATCGGGCCGAAAACCTGGCCACCCGCCGCAGCGCCATGGCAACCTGGCTGCAGGGACACACCGTGTTCCACTCCAGCCTGGCGCGGCAGATGGCTGGACTGCCCAGCGATCGTGGCTGGCAAGATGCCCATTTCCAGGCACTGCTCGACCACGAGGAAAGCACCTGGCGAGCGGAAACGCCCCTTGGTCTTTCGTGCTTGCTCGACACCCGGGTCTACATGACCGACCAGCTGCTGCGCGACTGCGACGCGACAAGCATGGCCCATTCGCTCGAACTGCGCGTGCCGCTGGTCGATGTCGAGGTGGCAGCTTTCTCGCGCACGTGTGCCGACGACTACAAGCTCCGGCCAGATGGCGGCGCCGCCAGCCAATATCATGATAGCGGGGCCAAACGGGTGCTGATCCACGCGCTGCGCGACGTGCTACCGCCCTCGATTTCGCAGCGGCGCAAGCGTGGCTTCTCGATGCCCTACAACCACTGGATGCGTCACGATCTGGCCGAACTGGTGGCCGACACGTGCAGCGCCCGCACGATTGGCCAGCGAGGGCTGATCGATCCTGACGCGGTGGCGCGGGTGCACAGAAAGGCGCAGGCTCACGTGCCCGGTGCTCACTACCCCAGCTTGTGGACGCTGATGATTTTCGAACTATGGTGCCGGGCGGTGCTCGACACGGCCCATCCCGGCGTGAGCGAGGCCCACGTCATCCGCGTTTAATCCGTCAGCCATGGCAGCAACCAGAAGAGCCTGGGATCTCTCGTTTTCAACAGCCCACGCCGGTAGCCAGACAATCGTCACGATCATTGCCGGTGGCCAACCATCTGCTGAGGACTAACGCGGATTAGTCGACTCGCCGACGCCGCCTTGCTTCTCGGCTAAACGAAGCGAAGACTTAAACGTACCGATCGGGCCCAATTCCTTTGCCCTTTAGCCGTCATTACGCTCAACCGGCAATGAAGTTGTCGACAAGCGTAACGAGCGCCCCATGATGTTTCAGAAACGAGAAGCCGTTGTGCCCGAGAGCCTGGTGCAAGCTCCCGCCGATCAACAACGGCTGGCCGACACCGTGGTGTTGATTCCGGCCGCCGGCCGCGTGGCCGAGGGCGTGATGGCGCTGTCGAACATCGGCTGTCCGGCCATGGTGCCGGTTGCCGGCCGGCCGGTCATTCACTGGACCTTGCGCTATCTGCGGTCGCTGGGGTTGCGGCGGTTCGTGATCGCTGTCTCGCGGCGCGGCATGTTCGTCGAGGATTTTGTCGAGTGCACGTTCGGGCAGGACTGCGAGATTAAGTTCATTGTGCCCTCGGCCGACGGCGGCGTGGGCCGCACCGTGCTCGAACTGGCCGAGCAGGCCACCGGCGAGTCGGCCCTGGTCGTGCTGGGCGACACGCATTTCCAATTCGCCGATCCCACGCTGCTGCTGCGCGACGAGGCCGCGGTGCTGGTGCAAACCGTGCAGGACTCGTACCGCTGGTGTACCGTCGAAGCGACGCACGATGGCACCGTGACGGCGCTGCACGACAAAGAACCCGATTTGCCGGGCCCGCTGCAAGCCTTGATCGGCGTGTACTACTTCCCGCAGCTGGCGCAATTGCGTACCGCCGCGCGCACGGCCGTGGCCCAGGCCGAGCGGGTGGCCAAGCGCACCGAGCTGGCGCACATTCTGCATCACGTCAAACAGGCCCGGCCCCTCCGCGCGGTTCCGGCCGGCGATTGGCTCGACTGCGGCAATCCCGACCGCCAGGCCAGCTCGCACCGCACGCTGCTGCAAAAGCGAGAGTTCAACGACCTGTCGATCGACAGCGTGCTGGGCACCGTCACCAAGCGCAGCCGCTACGTCGAGAAGTTCCTCGACGAGATCAACTACTTGCGGTTGTTGCCGCCGAAGCTGGCGGTGCTCTTCCCCCGGGTCATCGACTACTCGACCGATTGGCAGGACCCGTACCTCACGCTCGAGTACTACGGCTACCCGACGCTGGCCGAGGTGTTCGTCTTCGAGAACGTCGATCCGGGAATTTGGGAGCAGATTTTCGTTCATCTGCGCGACATTTTGCTCGAAGGCTTCATGATGCACCGCCGGCCGCTGGGCGCCGGCGTGCTCGAAGAGATGTATCTGGGCAAAACGCGCAAGCGGTTGGAAAACATGCAGGCTCCTGACGAGTTGCTGTCGCTGGTGCGGCATGCCGGCCCGGTAACGATCAACGGCCGCGAAGTTCCCAACATTTCGCAGTTGTGGGGACCGATCGGAGTGGAAGTCGACCGGCTCGCCGAAAACGTGCAAGGCTCGGTCGTTCATGGCGACCTTTGCCTGTCAAATATCCTCTACGACTTGCGCTCGCGGATCTGCAAGTTACTCGACCCGCGCGGCAGCTTCGGCGCCGCCGGAATCTACGGCGACCCCCGCTACGACGTGGCCAAGCTCTATCACTCGATCTACGGTCTGTACGACTTCATGACGAACGATCTGTTCGACGTGTCGATCGAGGGTACCCAAGTCGCGTTGAACATTCGCTCGCGCCCGCAACACAAGCAGATTCAAGAGCGATTTGAAAAGGTATTTTTCCCGGACTTCAATCGCCGCGAAATCTTGTTGATCACGGGCCTGCTGTTTGCGAGCATGCCTGCGCTGCACTACGACGCGCCGCGGCGGCAGATGGCCATGTACACGCGCGCGTTGCAACTATTTGGCGAGCTGTTTTCGCCCGCCCTGGCCGAACCCACTGTTTAGCGAGCACCATGCGGATTTGTATTGATTTGGACGGCGTGATCTGCCGGCTCCGCGAGCCCGGGCAGACCTATGCCGAGTTGGAGCCCGTGCCGGGGGCCGTCGAGAAGTTGCAGGCCTTGAAGGCGGCGGGGCACTACCTGATTATTTGCACGGCCCGGCATATGAAGACGTGCGAAGGGAACGTGGGTCAGGTCATCGCGCGGCAAGGCGCCGTCACGATCGACTGGCTCCGCCGCCACGGCATCGAGTACGACGAGCTGCACTTCGGCAAGCCGCACGCGCAGATTTACATCGACGACAACGCCCTGCGATTCGACTCGTGGACGGCGATCGCAGGCGACGGCTCGAATTTGCCCCTGAGCACCGAGCAGAAAAAAGCAGCCCAACAGCCGGGGGCCAAGCCGTCGCGAGGAACATCGGCATGCCCATGGCCGGCCGCGGCAGCCGCGTTGCCCAGGTGGGCAT
>CAZPED010000397.1:0-4563 GCA_964585335.1 uncultured Planctomycetaceae bacterium
CCGCCGCTGGAGCTGACAATGCTGGTGGCCGTCCAGCCGTTTGTCAGGTAGCCGCTCGCGCAGCCCAGTAACCCGCCGGCGAGCGCCAGCGCGACCGATTCGAGAAAGAAGGATACCAGGATCTGCCAGCGGGAAAACCCGATGATGCGCAGCACGCCGATGTCCTTGGTACGCGTGCTGATGGCGGCAAACATGGTATTCATCACGCCAAACACGCCGCCAATGGCCATCAGCGCGGCCACCACCGAGATCGCGTAAGCAAACTGTTTGTTCGTGTCCGAGAGCTTGGCAAAGTACTCCGTCTCGGGTTCGGCTTGCAGGGCCGCCTTGCGAAAGTTCTTGCTTAAGTCGGAGGCCACTTGCCGCGCGGATTGCCGGTCTTTGGTGCGCAGTACGATCGACGTGTACGACTCTCTGCCAAACATCGGCCCGACGAGCGATCGCTTGGCCCAGATTTCCGAGCCGAACGTCGAACCGGCCGATTTCATGACGCCCACCACGATCCATTTTCGCGGGCCCAATTCGAACACGTCGCCCACTTCAAGCCGAGGCTTGCCAACGTCCTGCCCCAACTGCCCCGCCACGCCTTCGCCCAGCACGGCTTGCACGGCCTGCTCGTCGCTCGTCGCGCCGGGCAGCGGTTGCACTCCGGCCTCTGAAAACCAGGCGCCGCCCGGGTACAGGTCGAGCCCATGCACGCGGGCCGCTACCCGCGGCCGTTCGATGCCGCGGACCTGCGTGAACCGCCGTTTCTGCGGAGCGCCCGGCTGGCGCGGCAGCGGCTGATTGACCACCAAGTAGACTTCGCGGCTGGCCAATGGCTCGCCGCTGTCATCGCGCAGCGTACCAGGATGCCGCTCAATGTCGGCCGCATTGCCGTAGGCCAGATTGCTCATCAGTTCGTCGAGCGAGCCGTCGGACAGCACAATCACGTTGCCGGGCTGCCCGCTCTCTTCGGTCAGCTTGTTCATGCCCGCCACGAACCCCAGCATGACGGTTTGCAGCGCAATCACCAGGGTAAAGGCCAACGCCGTGAGCAATGTCGTCCGCCAGCGGACGACCAGGTTTCGCAGGTTGTAAGCCAGCGGAATTTTGCCCGTGACGGTCAGCAACACCAAACCCACGAGGGCCGCGCCCAAGGGAATCGAGAGCGACGGGCGGAGCTCAAGATCGGCCGCGATCGGCAAACTGATCAGCGATGATAGCTGCGCGGCACTCACGGCTCTGCTCTATGCCACCTTGGAAAATACGTCGGATACTCGCACTTTGCGGGCAGAGAGCGCGGGCATGATGCTGCCGACCAGGGCCGTGCAGCCGCCGATGCCAATGCCCCACCAGAAAGCGTCGGACGGAATAAAAAACACCGGGATGAAGGCGATGGGAAACTTGACGCCCCCCAGCCAGTCGTTGATGAGGAAATAAGCGCCCCCGGCGCTAGCCAGGCCCGCCAGAATGCCAATCAGCAGTGCCTCGCCCAGTACGAGCACCAGCAGTTGCCACGGCTGGAATCCTAGCACCTTGAGTACGGCCAGCTCCAGCCGCCGCTCGCGTACGCTGATGCTGATCGAGTTGGAGATCACCAGCGACAAGGTTACCAGGATGGCCGGCGAGTGCAGCCAGCGCATGCCCCAGATAAGGTCACGGTAAGCGTCGAGAAACGCGGCAATACCGGAAGAGGCGGTCTCGAGCTTGACCGACGGATTGCCGAACAGGGGCGACTTGGCCACCTGGTCGGCCACGCGCGAAAAGTCGTCGTTGTTGGCCACGCGCACCCAGACCAGGTTCAGGCTTTTGCCCGCCATCGGATGGGCCTTGCCGGCGTGGGTTCGCGGATAGTTGTCGAGCGCGGCGTTCAAATAGTCGCGATTCATGATCGTCAGCTGGTCGTAGCGGCCAGGGGGCAGCGTGCCGACGATCTCGAACTCCAGGTCAATGTCGCGATAATTAATGCCGAACAGTTTGATCCGCTGGCCGACTTGTTTCTTCAGCTGCGCCAGCTTCTCTTCGCCGACGAGCAGCCCTTGCCGGTTCTGCTCCAGGCGACGAATGTTTTCCTGCAATTGCCGGGCCTGATCGGGCGGCAGGTTATCCAAGTCGTCCATCATCGTCGCCAGCTTCTTCGGCTCCATGGCGAAGGCGAACACCAGGTCGTCGCGGCTGCGTTTGCCAAGCGCCAGCGAGCCGCCGAAGAACTGCCAGGTCATCGAATCCATGGGTTTGACGTCGCCGGGTTGCCGGGCCGCGCCCTCGCTCAGCGGCGCGGCGTAAGCAAACGGCATTTGACTGGGGATCTGCCACCGCTCGGTGGCAATGGCCTTCAGATTCGACTGCTTTTCCTCCATCAGGCCGTCCAACAAATGCAGCACCGACCAGATCACCGTGATGACGAGCACCAGCACCATCGTGCCCAGCGCCGTCAGCAACGTGCGCAGCACGTTCCGCCGCAGGTTCTTGGCCACCAGTAACACGTACTTGAACATCCGCGCGGACCTCACACTGCCGATTAGCCGATGCTAGTGACCGTCATACAGCGCTTCGCTCGATACCAGGCGACCCTTGTCGAGATGCTGGATGCGATGAGCCCGCTGGGCCGCCCGGGCATCGTGCGTCACCATCACGATCGTCTTCTGCACCACTTCGCTCAATTCGCAGAGCAGATCCAGAATCTCCTCGGCGCTTTTGGCGTCGAGGTCGCCCGTGGGTTCGTCGGCCACGATCAACGCCGGATCGGTCACGATGGCACGGGCGATGCCCACGCGTTGTTGCTGGCCGCCCGAGAGCTGGCCGGGACGATGGTTCGTGCGGTTGGTCAGGCCAACCAGTTCAAGGGCCGTCATCACCTGGCGTTTGCGCTGCGCCGGCGAAAGCGGCAGCAGCAGTAGCGGCAACTCGACGTTTTCGTAGGCCGTCATCACGCCCAGCAGGTGATAGAACTGGAAGACGAAGCCAATGTTGCGAGTCCGCCAGCGCGCCAATTGCGCCTCCGACATTTTGGAAATCTGTTGGCCGCCCACCCAGACTTCGCCCTGGCTGGGCCGGTCGAGACCCGCAATCAGATTCAGCAGCGTGGTCTTGCCCGATCCGCTGGGCCCCATCAGCGCCAGGAACTCGCCCTCGGGCACGTCGAGCGTCAGATCGTTCAGCACGTCAACCTGCTCGCTGCCGCGCGAGAAATACTTGTGCACGTGCCTGACTTGCACGATCGGCGCATCCGATGCCATGAAGACTCTCCGCGGTCACTTGGGGGCCGGCTTACCTGCCTGCGCGGGCGGGCGATGGCGCGCCATTACTTGAGAAAGGAAACCACGGCGCTCATCTCGGGCTTGAGATACCGACCTTCTTCCTCGGCCGGCACATAAACTTTGACCCGGACGGGCACGGCGCCTTTGGCTCGATCGGCAATCGGCATCAACCGCGACACCACGCCGTCGTAGACCCGGTCGGGAAACGCCTCGGGGCGAATCTTGCATTTCTGTCCCTGGTGCACGCGGGCCAGATCGTTGCGTTCCTGAATGGCCAGATCGACCTCGAGGTCCGACAGGTCGGCCATTTCGCACAGACTGAACGAACCGTTAAAAGCCACGGGATTAACGACATTGCCGATCTCGGCGTTCTTCTTCAGGATGGTGCCGGAAATCGGAGCCTTGATGGTGCAGTTGCTCAAACGCCACTCGGCCTTGGCCAGGTCGGCCTCGGCCTGTTGCAGCTCGGCCCGCGCCACGTCGATGCGTTCGATCCGCGGGCCCTCTTGCAACAGTTTGAGATTGTTAGTCAGCTTGGCCACGCGCCGGTCCATGGCTTTGAGAGAGCTCTCGGCCTGCTCGAAGTCGCGTTCGGTGATCGTCTTGCTGCCGCGCAAGGAAAGGTTGCGTTTGTAGTCCGAGTAGAGTTGGGTGCGCTGCGCCTGGGCTTCGGCCAGTTCGGCCTCGGCGGCGGCAATTTCCTCGGGCCGGGAGCCATGTTCCAGCTCGAGCAATTTGTGCCTGGCCGATTCGAGCGTGGCCTTGGCCCGGGCCACGTCGGCCTTGTAATCGACGCTCTCGAGCTCGGCTAGCAATTCGCCTTGCTGGACGTGCTTGCCTTCTTCGAAGTTGAGCGCCGTTACCATACCGCTGACCTTGGGGCTAATCAGCAATTGATGAGCCGGCACGACATAGCCAGTCGATTGCAACGCTACCTCGCCTTCGGCAGCCACGGGGGGCGGACCGTTTGGCGGTGCTTCGACTGGAGTCGGCGGCGCAGTTTGCTCATCGACGGTGGTTGAATCGACAGCTTGTACGTCGCTGGCCGGTTGCGTGGCGCTTGGCCGACTCGTGCGCCAAGCGAGCACAGCAACCACGGCCGACACAAAAACGAGGGCCATCCATAGCCGCTTGTGCTGCCAAAGCGACGGCTCGGGCTCGGGGGGCAATCGTAGCGATCGCACCCGGTCGCCCAGCAAGCTTGACTTTTTGATTGGTTCCGTGGTGGCCACGGGCAAAGCTCCCCATGTAAGCTGCGGTCAGCCCAGCAATCCTTGGAGGGTTTTGCGCCAAGGCCGCGGCCCATTACGCAAGGCAAGGT
>CAZPED010000398.1:0-4559 GCA_964585335.1 uncultured Planctomycetaceae bacterium
CTACGACCACATCACCAGCGCCATCGGCGCCGCAATGGCCGGATGGAGCGGCGCGGCGATGCTTTGCTATGTCACGCCCAAGGAGCACCTTGGCTTACCCGAAACCGAAGACGTAAAGCAAGGTGTCGTGGCCTACAAAATCGCGGCCCACGCGGCCGACATCGCCCGAGGACGCCCCGGGGCGCGAGACCGCGACGACGCCCTGAGCCGGGCGCGTTTTTCATTCGACTGGAACGAGCAGTTCCGCCTGTCGCTCGATCCCGAGACCGCCCGGCGGATGCACGACGAAACGCTGCCGCAAGATACCTTCAAGAGCGCGCACTTTTGCAGCATGTGCGGCCCGAAGTTCTGCTCGATGAAGATCACCGAAGAAATTCGCGCCATGGACGCCGAGCAAAAGCTGGTGACCATTCAAGGCGAGGCCTGACCGGGGGGCCTCCGCGGGCACGTACGACGCGGCTGCCACGGTCGACCCGTGGGGCCCTTAAAAGCGTGGGGCGATGTACCAGCCCCACAGCACCAGGGCCGCGCCCACAAGCGCCAGGCCGGCTAGCACCAGGCCCACCCGCGCGTTGAACTCCTGGGCCACGTCGACCCTTGCCGCCGGCGGCGGTGTCTGAGGCCCATCGGCAAACCGATGGCCGCACCACTCGCAGCGAGCCGGAAACTCGGCCGCAAACGGCTCGTCGCAGACCGTGCAAACCACGAGCGGCGCGGCGCCCGCAGGCTGCTCGGCCCCTGGGGGCAGAAAGGCGTGCGGAAACTGACTGCCGGCCGTGCCGCAAATGGGGCAGCTCGTGTGCCGGCGGCGGCCGCAACTGGGGCAGCGCGGCCAAGGGGCCGACTCGTCGTCCGCAGCCTCGTTCTCATCCGCCTCGTCCAGCGGCTCGTCGAGGGCCTCTTCCAACTCTTCGATGATCTCGCGAGCCGCCTGACGGTCGCGGCGGGCAACCACCACCCGCAGGGCCGTCGGCATGCCCATGGGCAGCTCACCGGCGTGCGATTGCAGGCTCTCGTTGGTTACCAGGGCCCTGATTCCCTGCTGTTCCAGGGCGTTACGCAGCAGATGGGCCTGGGCATGGCCGTCGGCCACAAAGACGACCGTGGGGCTGTCGAGCGGTTCTTGCGAGTCCACGCCTGAGAGATCCTTCGCCAAGTCGCGGGGGTTGCCGCAGCCCGCCGAAATCGCCGGACTTGCCAAAAAGCCCTGGAAATTCACTTCGGCGCGCAATACGCTGGGGTGGCCGCGACATTGTATCCAATGCGGCCCAGACCCCGCCACTGTCCCGCCCCCTAACCTGCCGAGTCTCGTCCGATGCCGACGCTTGAGCGACCGCTTTGCCGAAATCTGTTTGTGCTCGTCGGACTGTTGCTGTTTGCCGCCGCGCGTCCAGCGCTCTATGCCGATGCGCCGCGCGTGCTCGAGCCGAACAAAACGCCCCAAGACGCGCGCCTGGGCAAGCTCAAGGACTTGAACGGCTACTTCCCGTTCACGCCCAGCCCCAACAAAGAAGCTTGGGAAGCCCGCGCTCAGCAAGTGCGGCGGCGCATTCTCGTCTCCACCGGCCTGTGGCCCATGCCCAAACGCACGCCGGCCAACGCCGTGGTACACGGTAAAGTCGATCGCGATCAGTACACCGTCGAGCGCGTCTATCTCGAAAGTTACCCCGGGCACTTCGTAACCGGCAGCCTCTATCGGCCCAAGGGCAAATCGGGCAAGCTGCCAGCCGTGCTCTATCCTCACGGCCATTGGGCAAACGGTCGGTTTTACGATGCGGGCGTGCCTGCGGCCCGTAAGCAAATCGTGGAAGGCGCCGAGCGTTTCGAGGCCGGCGGACGTTATCCGTTGCAGGCCTTGGCCGCGCAACTGGCTCGGATGGGTTGCATCGTCTTTCACTACGACATGATCGGCTACGCCGACAGCATTCAAATTCCCTTCGAGCTGGCGCACGGTTTCAAGAAGCAGCGCCCCGACTTCGACACCGCCGAGAACTGGGGCTTCTTCAGCACGCAGGCCGAGCTGCGGCAGCAGAGCATCATGGGCCTGCAAACCTACAACTCGCTGCGCGCGCTCGATTGGCTTAGCGAACTGCCGGAAGTCGATTCGGCCCGAATTTGCGTCACGGGCGCCAGCGGCGGCGGCACGCAAACGTTCATTCTCACGGCGATCGATCCGCGGCCGGCGGTCGCCTTTCCGGCCGTCATGGTCTCGACGGCCATGCAAGGTGGCTGCACCTGCGAAAACTGCTCGAACCTGCGCGTGGGCACCGGCAATGTAGAGTTCGCCGCGCTGGCCGCGCCGCGCCCGCTGGGCATGACCGGCGCCGACGACTGGACCCGCGAGCTGGCGACCAAGGGCTTCCCTGAGCTCAAGCGGCACTACGAAATGCTGGGCGCGCCCGACCTGGTGATGGCCAAGGTGCTGCCACAATTCGGCCACAACTACAACTTCGTCAGCCGCGAAGTGATGTATCAGTGGTTCAATAAGTACCTGGGGCTGGGGCTCGCTGAGCCAGTGATCGAAGAGGACTTTCAGCCGCTGTCGATCGCCGAGATGACCGTTTGGGACGAAAGCCATCCCAAGCCGCCGCAAGGAGGCGACTACGAACGCTCGCTGCTCAAGACGATCACCGACGAGGCCCAGCAGCAGATTGCCGCCCTCACGCCGAGCGACGCCGCCACGCTGGCCCGGTTTCGCGAAATCGTCGGCGGCGCCATCGACGTCATCATCGGCCGCCAACTGCCGCCGGCCGACGCCGTCGAGCTACAGACCCTGGGCACCGAGCAACTGGCCGAAGGCACCCTGCACAAGGCGCTGGTGCGCCATAAACTTGAAAAGGAAGAGATTCCCTGCCTCGTGCTGCACCCGGCCAACTGGAACCAGCGCGTCGTCATCTGGGCGCACGAGGCTGGCAAGGCGGGGCTGTTCGGCGCCGACGGCAAACCGCAGCCCGGCGTGGTCGAGCTGCTCAAAGCCGGCTCGGCCATCGTGGCCCCCGACCTCGTCTACCAGGGCGAGTTTCTGGCCGACGGCAAGCCATTGGCGCAGCGCCGCCGGGTCGACAATCCGCGCGAGTTCGCCGGTTACACGCTGGGCTATAATCCCGCCCTCTTCGCCCAGCGCACGCACGACCTGCTCACGCTGGCCGCGGCCTTCCAAGGCTATCAGGGGCAAAAGACCAGCATCGACTTGCTCGGCGTCGGCGCCGCCGGGGCCTGGGTGGCCGCGGCGCGAGCCCAGGCCGGGCCAGCCATTGCCAGAGCCGTGGTCGACACCGAGCACTTCCGCTTTCACAAGCTCCGCTCGACCGAAGACGTGAACTTCCTGCCCGGTGGCGCCAAATATGGCGACCTGCCTGGCATCTTGGCGCTCGGCGCGCCCGGCGAGCTGTGGTTGGCCGGAGAAGGGGACATGCCGCCCGGGCTGGTCAGCGCCGCCTATACGGCCGCTGGGGCCCGCGGGCAACTCGAATCGTACGCCGGTTCGCCGGAGGGCAAGCTTTCAGCCGCGATCAAATGGCTGGCCCGCCCCTAGCAATCCGAAAAGCCCAGCCGTCTGCGAAGCGGGGCACGATAGCGCGAGCAACCGCAGAGCGTTTCGCCGCCCACTGAAGCGACAAGCGCGTTTACTTAGCGGCCGAACTTCTTACGCGCGGCTTCCGAAGGGCGGCTGGCATTAGGGGCCGCCGTGTGAATCCACTTCGCGACCAGTTTGGCCAACTGGTCATCCATCGCGCGATCGAACGCGGCGAAAGATTGCGATTCGACCACGACCAGCGTCAAGTCCGCCTTGTGCGACACCGGGATAGTGGAAAGACCGTGCGTCATGGCTCACACCCCTTGTTCCGTGAAGGTCTCGCGGACCTCTCTTTAAGTGTACTCGCGGGATTGCGAGTGCGTTATTGCAAATGCCGGTCCAATTGCCGATCAATTTTTCCGACGTCGCACCCTTTATACGAGGGACACGGGTTGTAAGTTCTGGTTCGCGCCGCCGATTCCCCGGCGAAATCGTGCCAGTGCTGCTATCAACAAGGATCGTAACTCCTGGGGCGATTTGACCAATCGAATTGCGAAAAAACGCACAAAGTTCCCGCGCTTCCTGCCTAACTGCTAGGCAGGTCAATCCGGTTTCTAGATTTGGGCAGACTAGGTCAAAAGTCCGCCCGCTTGGCAGAAATGTTTCCCGATTGCAACCGCCCGCGCTGCGTTTTTACCGCACCGCGCCGCGATACAGGGCAATCAGTTGCCGGTCCGACAGCCGGTTGTGGCTGCGCCGGCCCAGGAAATAGAAACCCGAGGCCGCGTCGTACGCTCCCGGGCGCTCGGCCAGCAGGTCGTCGAAATACTTCCAGAAAAACCCCGTGCAGCGGGCCACCGCTTTGGCCAGCGTGCGCGAACGTTCGCCCCGGGCGAAACTGGTCAAGAAATACTGCCAGGCCCAGCCCAGCGCCATGCCGGGGCCGCAGGCCACGCCGCTCGAAATCTCCTCGAAATCGCGAAACAGCCGCCGGTGGCCCAAGTGCGTGAAGCGGGTGAAATCGTAGGCGTGCGGCAGGCCT
>CAZPED010000399.1:0-4555 GCA_964585335.1 uncultured Planctomycetaceae bacterium
TCAAGTGTTCAGCGCTCGCTGAGCTTCCAGCGGTGGATCGGCAGCAGTTTACTGCTGCGCCCTGTCGCCATCTTCATCGGGTTCTGGTTGCCCCCACCGCGGCAACCGCCGTCTCATTTGACCACCGCCCGACCCCGTCCTATAATCGCGCCCGGGTCACTCGATCCTCGTTGTCTCCGTGGATCAGTGAGCCATACATAGGAGGCGTTCATGGATGAGTATGTGGAGCAAGGTAGGGCGATCTTAGAACGGCTGTGTGCGCAGCCAAGCGTTTCGGCGCAGGGGGTGGGCTTGCAAGAGATGGCGGACCTGATCCAGGCGCTGCTGGACGAGGCTGGCTTCATTACGCGGCAACTGACGGTGGAGGACGCACCGCCTCTGGTGTGGGGCGAGCTGCGCGGGCGCGGCCCATTCACGCTGCTCGTCTATAACCATTACGACGTGCAGCCGGCTGATCCGCTAGAGCTGTGGGATTCGCCGCCCTTTGAGCCGACGGTGCGCGATGGCAAGCTGTATGCCCGCGGCGTCGCTGACAACAAGGGCGAGCTCGCCGCACGGCTGGCGGCTGTGCACGCGCTGCGCGATGCCCAGGGCGAGCTGCCGCTCACGATCCGCTGGATGGTCGAGGGCGAGGAGGAGATCGGCAGCCCGCACTTCGCGGCGCTGGCCGAGCGGTACGCCGACCAACTACGGGCCGATGGTTGCCTGTGGGAGGGATCGGGGTTCGATGCCGCTGACCGGCCAGAGATCTCGCTGGGCGCGAAAGGCATGCTGTACGTTCAGTATGAGGTGCAGGGCACGGGACGGGATGCCCATTCTGGCGCGGCGCCCATTCTGCCCAGCGCCGCCTGGCGGCTGGGTGCCAGGCCGGTGTTTGTCGACATCGATCCGGCCACGTTCAACCTCGACGTCAATCAGTTGGAGCGGCTGATCACGCCCGCCACCAAGGCGATCATTCCGGTCCACCTGTTTGGTCAATGTGCCGACATGACGGCCATCGGCCAGATCGCCAACCGGCATGGCTTGCCGGTCATCGAGGACGCCTGCCAGGCTATTGGGGCCGAGTGGGATGGCCGCCGCGCCGGCAGCCTGGGCGAAATTGGCTGCTTCAGTTTTTACCCGACCAAGAACCTCGGCGGATTTGGCGATGGCGGCATGCTGACCGCGCGCGACGCCCAACTGGCCGAGCGTCTGAAGCTGTTCCGCGCCCACGGCATGCAGCCCCGCTACCACCACCACGTGGTAGGCATCAACAGCCGGCTCGACACCTTGCAAGCCGCCGTGCTCAACGTGAAGCTGCGCTACCTCGACGCCTGGACCACGGCCCGCATCGAGAATGCCAATCGCTACGGCGAGTTGTTTAACGCCGCGGGCCTGGCAGGCATTGTCGGATTGCCCGAAACGCATCCGCGCTGCCGCCACGTTTGGAACCAATACGTCATCCGCATTCCCGACGGCCAGCGCGACGCCCTGCGCAGCTACCTGGCCGAGCAAAAGATCGGCACCGAAATCTACTACCCGATTTCGTTGCACCAGCAGGTGTGTTTCCGCGAACTGGGCTACGCCGCCGGCAGCTTGCCGCATAGCGAACAAGCCGCCCGCGAGACGCTGGCGCTGCCGATCTTTGCCGAGCTGTCGGCCGCCGAGCAGCGCACCGTGGTGCAAGCCATTGCCCGTTTCTTCAGCGAGCACGCGGGTTAAGGACCAGGGCCGCTGTTTCGCAAACGACGAACTAACTTCGACCTTTCGATTTGGACGCACTCATGGTCGCCAGCCGTAAGCAATCGCTGCCCAAGATCCTGGACCTGCCGCTGGTCATCGCCGCGGGCCTGACTTTTCTGTACTACTGGATCGTCACGGCCGAAGCGATGCACGGCACGTTGCTGCATCGGTATACCACCGAGCACGCGGTCGAGTACGTCATCGTCGGCTTCTTCATCTGGGGCCTGGTCGACGCGGCGTTTCGGGCCGCGGCGTTTCCGCGTGAGATGCTGGCCATGCGGCAAGACTATTTGCCGCCGGCCAAGGGTGTCGAACCGATCGGCCAGGTCGACGCGTGCCTGACGTACCTGCTGAAGCGGCCGCAGTGGATGCAGAACTCGCGGCTCGGCAAGCGACTGCACCAGGCGCTCTTGCACCTGCGCGAGCGCGGCTCGGCCGACGGCTTTGCCGACTATCTGCACAGTCTGGCCGACCAGGATCACGACCTGACGCAAACCAACTACGGGCTGATCCGCTTCATTTGCTGGGTCACGCCGATGTTCGGCTTCTTGGGCACGGTGCTGCACTTTGGCACGGCCCTGGGCGGCCAGACGGCCGGTGACCTGGGAGACAAGCTCCCCAAGGTCGTGGCCGAAATGGGCACCGCGTTCAACACCACGACCGTGGCCCTCACGGCCGCCACGACCATGATGTTCTGCCTGTACTTGTGCGAGCGCATGGAGCGGGGCATCGTGACGGGGATCGACCGCCGCACCGAACGCGAATTGCTCAATCGCTTCGAGGTGACCGACGCCAGCCTGACGCCCTTCCTGTCGGCGCTCGAGGCCGCCCATCAAGCCAACCTGCGATCGATCGACGCGGCCATCGGCCGCCAGATGGAAGTCTGGTCGGGCGCGCTCGAATCGCTGCATGCCCAATCCGAAAAGCAACAACAGTGGCAGGTGCAAGTCTGGGTCGAAGCGCTGGAAAAGATCGAACAGCGATTCGAACAGAACGACGCCCAGCGCGAGCAGCGGCTGGCTCGGCTGCTCGAAGCCATCGACCAGCAGCGCAAGGAACAACGCACCCAACTGAAGGAGGGTGCCGACCAGCTGGCCAGCGTCCGCGGCGAGATGGCGCGCCTGGCACAAGACCTGACCGGACTGGTGCAGGGTGGCGGCGACCTGGTGCGGCTGCAAGCGTCGCTGGCCGACAACCTGCGGCTGCTGCGAGAAACGCAACAAATCGACCAGGCGCTGCACGGCCTGACGGCCGCCATCCACCTGCTGACGGCCCGCGCGCCGAACCTGGGCCGCGAAAGTCGCGCCGCTTAGAAACCACCATTTTTAGCTGGCCAAAAAAAGCCTCGGCCTCGGGCGCCGCTACAATCCCTTCCAGCGGTATCACCGCTAAGACGACAAGCGGTATTTGGTAAACTGTCCGAAACGTGTGTAGACTAAAGTTCTGGCCCAGCAATCGGGCCGCGGAACACTTCCCTCGCGAGTTCTCGCGCACGACAGGACAAAGAGGCAACCATGCTCACGCAGCTGTTTCTGCGGGTCGCGTTTGTTGGCAGCGAGTGGGTGTTGTGGCTGCTGCTGCTGATCAACTTCATCAGCGTGGCCACGATCGTCGAGCGAATCTTCTACCTCTGGCGCACGCGGGTCGATGGCGACCACTTGCAGGCGCAGCTCGAAAATTTTCTGCGTGCCGGCGACGTGCGCGGCGCCTGGAGCGTGGTGGCCGACAGCGAGGCCATCGAGTGCAACGTCGTGGCGGCTGGACTGGCGGCGCTGGCGCGCGGCGCCCAAGCCAGCGGCGAAGCCATGCTGAGCGTCAAGGCTCAGCTTAAGCCGGCGCTCGAAGCCCGGCTGAACATCCTGGGCACGATCGGCAGCAATGCCCCCTATGTCGGACTACTGGGCACGGTGCTGGGCATTATCAAGGCGGCCCACGACCTGACGGCCGAGCAGGCCGGCGCGGCCAATCCGAACGCCGTGATGGGAGGCGTGTTCGAAGCCCTGATCGCCACGGCCTTCGGCCTGTTCGTGGCCATTCCGGCGGTAGTTGCTTTCAACGTCTTTCAGCGGAAGGTTCGCGAGCGGCTGTCGCGCACCGATGCGCTGGCCCACCTGGTGCTGTCGAGCTTGCGATACGACCGCAAGCCTGCCGCAACCACGCAAACCGCTCACGCCTGAGGTGCAATATCATGGCCGGCGCCGCTTCTTCCTATAACGATGACGAAGGCTCGACGCTCAGCGACATCAACGTCGTGCCATTGGTCGACGTCGTGCTCGTGCTGCTGATCGTGTTCATGATCACGGTCCCCTCGATCGTCGGCTCGGCGCCGATCAAGGTCGACCTGCCCGAAACCAACGCCGTGGCCATGATGGGGGCCAGCGAGGACCTGCCGCTGCACTTGTACCTGAAGCGAGACCCTTCGGGCGAGATCGTCCTGTTCCTGAACGAGGCCCGCACGAGCGAAGCGGCCTTGCGCGGTTTGGTCCGCGGTTACGCCGGCAAGGAAAAGCCGGCCACTTACCTGGCCGCTGACAAGGGCATTCCCTACGGCGAAGTGGTGAAGGTGTTCGACATGCTGGCCGGCCTGGGCCTGCACAAGATTTCGCTCGACACCAAGCACGTGGGCCAGTAGCTTCTCGTGGCGTTATCGGCGGGGCGCCGAATGATCACTCGGTGGCGCCTTTACCGAAACGACGGCCCGCGCAAGGTAATCAGTCTTCGTCCTTGATCTTCTGCGGCGGGCTGTCGAGGCGCGAGCCCGGACGCAACACGGGCATCATGCCCACCGACAACACGGCGATCACGATCAAGTAGGGAAAAAAGGACCCCTTGG
>CAZPED010000400.1:0-4554 GCA_964585335.1 uncultured Planctomycetaceae bacterium
GCGGCTAGCTTCGCGCGCAAGTCGGCCTCGGCCTTGTCGAGCGCAGCCGCCGGCTCGGGGTGCACGGCCACGGCCGTGTCGCCCAGCATCGTTTCCGGCCGCGTGGTGGCAATGCTCACGAATTTCGGCTCGCCCGGCCGCGGATCGATCACCGGGTAGCGCAAATGCCAAAAGTGCCCCGCGATGGTTTCGTGAAACACCTCGTCGTCGCTGACTGCCGTTTGCAGAAACGTGTCCCAGTTGACCAGCCGGGTGCCACGGTAAATCAGCCGCTCGGAAAACAGGCTGAAGAACGTGTGCCGCACCGCCCGGGCACAAATCGGGTCGAGCGTGAACCGGGTGCGATCCCAATCGCAGCTGCAGCCCATTTGTTCGAGCTGGCCCAGGATGCGGCGCTCGTATTCGTTTTTCCAGTCCCAGATCCTGGCTACCAGGGCCTCGCGTCCCAGATCGTGCCGAGTCTTCTTTTCCTCCTCGAACAATCGCCGCTCGACTACCGCCTGCGTGGCGATGCCGGCATGGTCGGTGCCCGGCATCCACAGGGCGTTATAGCCCTGCATGCGCCGCCAGCGGATCAGAATGTCTTGCAGCGTGTTGTTGAGCGCGTGCCCCAGGTGCAGGGCGCCGGTCACGTTTGGCGGCGGAATGACGATCGTGTAAGGCTTCCGCGACGGATCGGGCTCGCTATGAAAGTACCCCCGCTCTTTCCAGAACGCATACCAGCGGTTCTGGGCCTTCTCGTGGTCGTACTGCTTGGGCAGTTCCTGGGCGGTCATCTCGACGGTCATGGTGGCTCGATCAGCAAGGAAAAGTGAGAACTTAGCGCTGCGGCGTGCTCATCTCAAGACACCGAGCCAGCGGCCCCGGGTTCGCCCCGGACGGGTGTCGGTCGCCGCACCAGCAGGCGACTGGGTTGCCCGCCGGGGCGTGGATGGATTTTACCGCCCCGGCCGCGATTCCAACAGGCAGGTTGCCGCTCGGCAGCTTGGGCTGGCCGTTCAGGTCGAGGCGGCCACGGCCGGCTTGGTTCGCGTCGCGGCCGACTTTTGGCCTTCGTCCTTGAACAGCTTGTATTCAAAGCTGTCGACCAGGGCAATCCAGCTGGCCTCGATGACGTTCTCGCTCACGCCGACCGTCCCCCAAACTTCGTCGTCGTCGCGGCTTTCGATCACCACCCGCACGCCAGCGGCCGTGCCGGCCTCGGAGTTGATGACGCGCACCTTGTAATCGACCAGCTGCATGCCGGCGAGCTTGGGAAAATGACTGTCGAGCGCCTTGCGCAGCGCCGCGTCGAGCGCGTTCACCGGGCCGTCGCCTTCGGCCACTTCGTGGCGCACCTGGCCATCGACCCGGAGCTTCACCGTGGCTTCGGTAATCAAGTTGCCGGCCGCGTCGCTCTCGACGTTGACGCGAAAGTTCAGCCGCTCGAAGTGCGGGCGATACGTGCCGGCGCACCTCTTGACCAGCAGATCGAACGACCCCTGGGCCGCTTCGAACTGGTAGCCCTGATTCTCCAGCTCGACCACCTTGGCCAGAATCGTGTCCATCAATTTGGGGTCGTCACCGACGTTCTGCCCGTCGACCACCGCCTTGATGTTCGAGCGCCCCGACAGCTCGCTAACCAGGATTCGCCGCTCGTTGCCCACCAGCTCCGGGGAAATGTGCTCGTAGCTTTCCGTGGCCCGGGCAATCGCGTGCACGTGCATGCCGCCCTTGTGGGCAAAGGCGCTTTGGCCCACGAACGGCTGGTTTGTGGGAATTCGCAAGTTGGCCGTCTCGTAGACGAACCGCGACAGTTCCGTCAGGTGTTCGACCGATTCAGGCACCAGCACGTCGTAGCCGCGCTTCTTGACCGCCAGGTTCGCGATCACCGACACCAGGTCGACATTGCCGCAGCGCTCGCCCAGGCCGTTAATCGTGCCCTGCACTTGCACGGCGCCGGCGTCGACCGCGGCCAGCGAGTTGGCCACGGCCAGCTCGCAATCGTTGTGACAATGAATGCCCACGGGCACCGGCAAACCGGCAATCGCTTCGCGCGTGAGCTGGGCAATCTCCTCGGGCATGGTGCCGCCATTGGTATCGCACATCACGACCAGGCTGGCGCCGGCGTTGGCGGCGGCCCGCACCGTGGCCAGCGCGTATTGGGGGTCGAGCTTCCAGCCGTCGAAAAAGTGTTCGGCGTCGTAAATCACCTCGCGACCGGATTCGACGAGAAACCTTACGCTGTCGGCGATCATGGCCAGGTTTTCTTCCAGCGAGACGCGCAGCACCTCGGTGGCGTGAAAGGCGGACGTTTTGCCGACCAGCGTGATTACCGGCGTGTTGGCGTGCAACAGTGCCAGGATGCCTGGGTCGTCCTCGGCGCGCACGCCGCGACGGCGGGTCATGCCGAAGGCGCACACCTTGACGTTTTGCAGCTTGAGCTCGCCGACGCGCTGAAAATACTGGGCGTCTTTTTCGTTCGACGCGGGAAAGCCGCCTTCGATGTAGTCGATGCCCAGGCTGTCGAGCCGCTGCGTGATCAGCAGCTTGTCTTGCAACGAGAAATTGACGCCTTCGCCTTGGCTGCCATCGCGCAGCGTGGTGTCGTAAATCTGAATGCGACGCATGGGACTTGGTCCAGGAGGTTGGGGGGTGCTTTTTTCAGGAGGTCCGCGACGTACCAGCCAACAACAAAAAAGCCCCGAGGCCTGTCGGCCTCAGGGCTACTTGTGAATCGGTCGAAACCGTTCGCCCTTACGGCCGGTCCTCCGCAATAATAATGATGCCGACGACCGCTTGAGACGGCCGCGCGACAACACTGCTGGGGAAACCGGGGGCAAACATGGCAATTATGGTCGGTTAAAAGCTATTTGGCTACCAACGGTCAGGATAGGCCCGGCCACGGATCGTGTCAACTATTGCTTGCTGGCCAGTGCCGGCATTTCCACGGTCGAGGCCTGCTGCAGCTGGGTCGCCACCTCGGCGTTCTTCTTCAAGTGCTCGACGTACGCCACGACCGCGTTGAACTCCTCGGCCACGTCGTGCAGAAAGTCGGTCTCGCGGAATTCGACGGGCTGCACGAACTCGCCCGCGGCCAGGGCCCGCATCGATCGACGCATCCGATAGATCGGACCGGCAAAGCGGTTGCTGGTCACCAGCACGTCGATGAGCAGCAGCGGCAGCACAGCCACGGCGCCGACGATCATGATGGCGTGTTGGTCCCACAGCCATTCGTAGCTGAAGAAGTCCAGAAACGGCCGCGGCGGCCCTGCCATCGCTTCCCACACCATCAACAGCAGGCCCACGGCCAGCACGCATCCACACCAGTAACCAAACGCCTTAAGCAGCAAGGCCCGTTGAACCTTCGGATCCACCAGATACCGTCGACGCGCAGTCAGTCGCATGGTGCACCTTCCAGCAATGATGAAACGCCGATCGGCGTGACTCGGCGACAGATCGTGGCCAACGTTCCACAAAGGGGCGCCGCGGGCACACCGCCAAGGTCGGCAAGCGACGCCTGGCGGGTGCTGGCGCAGCATCGTTTTCGCGGTCTAACTTCCCAACGAGTTGCCGATACGCGTGAACTGCGTGTTTGCGTTGGTTCCCAAAGTACGAATCGCCGCCAGGCAAACCAGCACGATCAGCGCCAGCATCACGGCATATTCGACGGCCGTGGGACCATCTTCATTCAGCAGCAGTCGTCGTAGTTGATTGATCATTCGCTTCATCGATTCCGTGACCTCATCGGTTCAAGGAGTAATCTGGGGTTTAGCGGCAGCAACGACTTCCGAGTTAGAAGAAGCAGCCCAGCCCGGCCAACTCCGTCCTAAGGCAAGCATAGGATTGGATCGCTCCAAACGATGTGCGCAAACGGCACACTTTCGCCGGGCACAAGGCCGATCGACCACGAGGGTCCGCGCGACCGTCAGAATAGGGCAGCATGGCCTGCCCAACCCGCACAACCGTTCAACCGTTCAACCGGGCAGGCGCTCGATCGGCAGCGGCTGGTCGCGCATGAATTGTTCGGCTTCGGCGCGTGTGAAGACGCTTTCGGTGGCGCTAACCGATCGCACGCAACTGGCCCCCACGGCGCTGCCCCAACGCAGGCAGCCGGCCAGGTCCTCGCCGCGGAGCAGGCCAATGATGAATCCCGCGTCGAACGCATCGCCGGCGCCGGTGCCGCCGCGATACTCGACCGGATAGACGCCCGAGCGGTAGCGCTGGCCGTTGGAGATGGCCACGCTGCCGGCGCCGCCGCACGTGATCACCACGGTGCCGGCGCCCGCGGCGGCGAACCGCTCAGCCTGCTGCCATGGGTCGCTGGCGCCGGTAATCACGGCGGCCTCGTCCGTATTGGGCAGAAACACGTCGGTGTGCTTGAGCAGCGCGGACAGTTTGGGCCAATGATCGCCAGGGCCCGGCATGACCACGTCGAGCACGGTTTTGACGCCGGCTGCCTGGGCTTCGCGAAACACGCTGCAGAGCGGCTCTCCTTCGAGAGCCGGCATCAGCAGGTAGCCGCCCACGTACAGCACCTTGGCCTGCCGCACCCGCGGCAGCGGAATATCGCCG
>CAZPED010000401.1:0-4551 GCA_964585335.1 uncultured Planctomycetaceae bacterium
GACCATTATCCGCTCGGTCGTCTGCTGTGCCAGCAATCATACGCCCATTACGATGAAGGCCGACAATCCGCTGGCGCGGCGCACCGACGATGGCAACGACGGCGCCGGCTTTCCTTCGATGGGTTCGGTAGCGGCCAAGTTCCGCGGCCCGAACAACCCGGAGATGCCCCCGTTTGTCGGTCTGGCCGACTCGTGGGCCGCCGACGTCTGGGGCGCGGGCCACATGGGACACGAGTACAACCCTTTGCGCGGCAACGAACTGCCTGGCCGGCTGACCATGCCCAAGGGGATCGACGTTGGCCGCCTGCAAGATCGCCAGCAGTTGCGGCAGCAATTCGACCAGCTTCACCAGCAACTCGATCGCACCGCGGCGCTCCGCCCCTTCGACCGCTACACGCAAATGGCCTTCGACATGGTCGTCTCGGGCAAGGTGCAGCAGGCGTTCGACATCTCCAAGGAACCCGACGCGATGCGCGACGCCTACGGCCGGGTGAGCATTGGCGAAAAAGCCTTGCTGGCTCGGCGGCTGGTCGAAGCGGGCGTGACCTTCGTGCTGGTCAGCGGCGCTTGGGGCTATTTCGATCACCACGGCGACGAGGTGAAGTGGGGCGGCATCGCCAAAGGCCTGACACCGCTGCTGCCCACGGTCGACCGCGTGATGTACACGCTCGTCAACGATTTGTCCGATCGTGGCCTGCTCGACTCGACCTTGGTGCTCATGATGGGCGAGTTCGGCCGTTCGCCGGTGCTGACCAAGACGGCCGGCCGCGAACACTGGGTCAACGTCATGTCGATGCTCGTGGCCGGCGGGGGCTTGCGCCACGGCCAGGTTATTGGCAGCACCGACGACAAGGGCTACGCCATCAAGGAAGGCCGCGTCACGCCTTCGGACCTGGCCGCCACGACGTTCCGTCACCTGGGCATCGATCTCGACAGCTACTGGGTCAATCCCCAGGGGCGGCCCATTCCCATCGTGCAGGAAGGCGGCCGGCCTATCGCCCCGCTTTTCTCCTGAGCGATGGCGGCGACCGCCGCAATGCGCGGGCCAGGCCGCCTTAAGGCTTGGTCGCCAGCAGCCGCTTGGCTTCTTCGAGCAGGAACTTCGCATCGCTGAACGGCTCGAAGCTGACGTCGCGCCAGCGAATCAGCCCCTCGCCGTCAATGAAGAACGTGCCGTGTAGCGGCGCGCTTTCGAAGTCGTCGTACGCCCGGTAACTCTTGAAGATGTTGAGCTCGGGATCGGCCGCCAAGGGAAAAGGAATGACGCCTTTCTCACCCACTTTGGCCAGCGAGCCTCGCAACGTGTCGAGCGATTCGCTGCTCACGGCGACTAGCGAGATGCCGGCGGCCGCGTAGTCGCTGGCCAGGGGCGCGAATTTCTGCAACTGCTCGACGCAGTGCAGGCAGCCCGATCCCAGGTAGAAAATCAAGACCACGGGCCGCCCGCGATAGTTATCGAGCGAAACGGGCTGGCCGTCGGCGCCCTGTAGCGTCCAACTCACCGCGGGCGTCGGCTGCCAGCGAAAGGGTCCCAGGCTCGCCAGGTCGGGGCGCTGGCCGACGTCCTCGGCCGGTTCGCGCGAACCGCGCCAATCGGCCGGCAGGCCAAACTCGGCCGCAATGGGCTGCAGACGCTGGAAGACGCGGGCATCGAGATCGGCAAATGCCGCCAGCGGCCGCAGCCGATTGAATTCGGCTTGCGCCTCGGCCTTCTTGCCGGCCCGGTGCAGCACCTCGACCAGCACTGCCAAGGGATAAACTTCTCCCGGCTGCTTTTCGAGGGCTTTGCGCAACATCGTCTCGGCTTGGGCATGGTCGCCGGCCAGCGACAACGCTCGCCCCACGTGTTCAGGGAGCGACACTTTGCCGTCCTTGAGTTTTTCGAACTCGGCCTTGGCCGCGGCGTGGTTGCCGGCCGCTAGGGCCGCGTAGCCCCGCGCCTCGGCCACGGCCAACTCCGCGTCGCGTACTTCGTCGCTGCGGGCGGCCAGCGCGTCGGCCATGGCCTTGGCCACGTCCTTGTCCGACTTCTTTTCGCCTCGGGCCTTGGTTTCCGCCTCGTCGGCGGCCTTGTAACGCAATTCCCGCTGCTGCTTCAGCCCGGCTTCAAGCACGGCCAGCAGCTTTTGGCCTTCGGCCGCATTGCCCAATCCAAACTGGGCCAGCGCCAACAGCCGGGTGCGCTTGAACTCGTCGTCGGCGTCTTTGGCAGCGGCAAAATAGGGCGTGGCGCTGTAGGCCACGATCTCGGGCCAGCACTCGTACTGCTCCAGCACGTCGACCAGACGTTCCAGGCCAAACCCGGCGCTCGAACGCTTCTCGGGCGTGTTGTACTTGGGATGCCGCGGCAGCTCGATCATGTTCTTGGCCAGCGAGATCGCATCGTGCACGCGGCCCAAGTGCGCCAAATTGCGAATCAGCCACTCATTATTGTGGGCAAAGTTGTGTATCTGATCGGGCATGACTCCGTCGCGCATCATGTGCGCGTGGTCGACCCGGGCCGAGGCTTCCTGTTGCCAGGCCGCATCGGCATAGCGATGCAGTTTGGAGTAGGTGTGCCCCGGCATGTGCCACATGTGAGCGATACTCGGCGAGGATTGCCCGCCGAGCGAGGCTGAAACCAGCGCCCGCGCCGCCTTCTCCTCGTCCCACAAGTGAATGCGGTAGTGATGGGCCGGGTGCATTGGCGCGACGGCAAATATCTGGTCGAGCAGCGCGTCGACTGCCTGGTGGCTGGAAATTGGCAACTGTTTTTGCTTCTCGGTCATCCAGCTGCCATTTTTCCAGATTTGCAGCGCCAAAAACGCCTTGGCCTCCACGTCGTTAGGATCCGACTGCACGAGCGCTTCGAGGTCGCGCACGTACTTGCGGCGGCGGTCGACCGTATCGGGCCCGGCGTACGACTCGGCCAGGGCGTCGATCCAGGCGGCTTCGCGCGGGCTGGCGCTGGCCTTTTTCTTCACCGCCGTGGCAATAAACTCCTTCGCGCGCTTATCGTTATTCGTGTTGGCCATGGCCAGGCCCCAATAGGCCATGGCGCACTGCGGATCGAGCAGGGCCACCTGGCGGAACGACCGCTCCGCCTCGAAGTACCAAAAGCCGTGCAGCTGTCCCAGCCCCTGATCGAAAAAGGCCTGCGCCTCAGCCACGCCCGTTGATATGGGAAAATGCACCTTGCCGGTGCCCCCCATCAAGTAGGCCTTTTGCCGCGGGCCGTCATCGAACGCTTCGCCGTGCATCGAGTGCCCAGGGGCTGGCTGCGCGGGCGTCGACGGCGCGGCGGGTGCGAGCGCGGCCGGCGAAGGCGCTACGGGAGCGGCCGACTGCGGCTTGGCGCCTGCATCCCCCCCACCTTGAGCCAGAGCCGCTTGGGGAACAAGCAAGCCAGTCAGCAGCGCAAAAGCCAGCGAGCGAACGGCGGGAGGCATGGTGCAAACTCGGGGGTGGTGATGGTCGGCAGGACGACTCAACCTTAGCGGGCGACCGGCGGGTTTGCAAACTTTGCGGCCCAGCCCACTTCGGGGTGCGTGCTTTTTCGCCGACACCGGTATAATCCCGTTGCGGCGCTGCGGCTCTACTGGCACACCATGACCATGGGAGGGCGGGACCATGTTCGCAGGCGATTCTCGACGTCGTTTCTTGCAAAACGCGGCCGCGGCCGGACTGGCTGCCGGCGTGGGCGACCTGGGTTTTCTCAACGGCCTGAAGCCCGTTTCGGCCGCCGAGGCCCAAAGCGCCACGGGCCGCGTGCAGCTCGACGGGGAGATCGAGCCGCTCGTCCGGCTGTTGGAAGATACGCCTCGCGAGCGCTTGCTCGAGGAAGTCGCGGCCCGAATTCACTCGGGCCTCGGCTACCGCGACCTGCTGGCCGCGCTGCTGCTGGCCGGTGTGCGCAACGTGCAGCCCCGCCCCGAGGTGGGCTTCAAGTTTCACGCGGTGCTGGTGGTCAACTCCGCGCATCTGGCCAGCCTGGCTTCGCCCGACGCCCACCGCTGGCTGCCAATTTTTTGGGCGCTGGACTATTTCAAAGATGCCCAGGCGCAAGACGTGCGCGAGGGGGACTGGTCGATGCGGCCCGTCGACGAGGCCGCCGTGCCGCCAGCCCATCGTGCGCACCAAGCGCTGGCCGACGCGATGGACCGCTGGGATGAAGCGGCCGCCGATGCCGCCGCGGCGGGACTGGCGCGTTCAGCCGGCGTGAACGAGATTTTCGAGCTGATGTTCCGCTACGGCGCGCGCGACTTTCGCTCCATCGGCCACAAGGCCATCTTTGTTTCGAACAGCTTGCGAACGCTCGATTGCATCGGCCATCAGCACGTCGAACCCGTGCTGCGCTCCCTGGCCTATGCGCTTTTGAAGCACGATGGCGACAACCCGGCACAACGCGACGAGGCGGCCGACCGCCCCTGGCGACAAAACGTCGAGCGGGCCAAGAAGCTGCGCCCCAACTGGCTCGAGGGCAAAGTCGACCAGGCGGCCACGCTCGACATGCTGGCGGCACTCCGGCAGGGTAACGAAATGGAGACCGCCGAAAAAGTCGTGGAACTGGTG
>CAZPED010000402.1:0-4549 GCA_964585335.1 uncultured Planctomycetaceae bacterium
GTTTGAATGGCCCGGGCCGCGTCGCGCAAGATGTCTTGAATCGGCGCGTGCTGGCGGAAGCGGTAGTTGATCGAGGCAAACGACACGCCCGCCTCCAGACAACGCTCGATGGCCGGGTTGTCGCGAATCTTGGTCTTGTCGCCGTTGACGAAACCGCCGCCGTGGATGAACACCAGCAGCGGCGTGGGCCGGTCGCTCTTGGCCAGCCACAGGTCGAGCACGTTGCGCTCATGCGGCCCGTACGCGACGTTTTCGTGCGTGGGGGGCGGTGCCGCTGCCTGGCAGAAGATGCCAAAGCTAGCCCATACCAGTGCCGCGCCCAGTAGTGCCCGACCGATCGGTTGCCGCATCATCAGGTTTCCCTTTCGCACTTGTTGTCGTGCGCTGCACTCGGCGACACTCATCGCGGGCAGCTCACCCGATTCTGCAGTGCTCGAGCACGCCTTGCGCGTCGGTCACATAGCTGACGTAGAACGGACCGAACTCGGCATAGCGGGCGCTGGCTTCGTCGAACCGCATGCGGTAGACGATATCTTTGAGGAACTCGGGCTTGCGAGCCCACAGCGTGACGCCCCACTCCCAATCGTCGAAGCCGACCGAGACGGTGATTAGCTGCGTGACCTTGCCGCCAAAGGTCATGCCGGTGCGGCCGTGCTCGGCCATCAGCCGGCTGCGAACGTCGAAGTCGAGCAAAAACCAGTTTTCGCCCACCTCGCGCTTCTTGTTCATCGGATAGAAACACGTGCACGGCCAGGGGGGCAGATCGGGCGTGAGCCGCTGGGTGCGCATCATCGCCTCGCGACTTTCGTAGGCCTTGAGCTTGGCCTGGTAGGCCGGCCCGGCGGGGTTCTCGCCCTCCTCGACCAATCGCTTGCCGTACTGTTCGAGCGTCGGCACGTATTCCGAAACTTCGGTGAGCGACACGAACGAGTAAGTGGGCTCAATGGCAACGCCCAGAGGGCCCGAGAGCAGCCGCTGGTGGACGTCGTCGATCAGCAGCGGGTCGGGGTCGAGCAGCATCAACGAAAAGTCGGCCTTGTGGCCGCTGACCAGCGACGTTTGCAGCCGCGCGGGAGCTTGCGAGCCGGCCGGATCGAGCGTCGAGCGAAAGTGCTCGCGGCCCAAGGCCAGCGCCTCCGGCCCCAACTCGGCCAGCACTTGGCGGTTGAAACGGTAGTAGAGGTGGCTGCAATGCCAGCCTTCCGAAGGTTTCAGCGAAACGTCGGCAGTGGAACCAGACATCAACTTTCACTCCAGCCCAAGAGGGACGCCACCAGCAGCCGCGGGCCAGCAAAAGCGCCCACCCGCCGCGCGAAGAGCGAATCATACGCCGACGACGGGTCGTGAGGCAACGGCCCGGGGACGGCAAGATGTTGGAACCGCTTGCGGTCGCGCGGGTAAGGCACATGGCGCACCGTGAGCAGCCCTGTGGGGCTATGGCGCCGCCTGTGCCGCGCGCGGGACGAGCCGCGCCGACCAGGACCAGGTGATCTCGGCCTCGGGAAACAGTTGCCGCGCTCGCGCGAGACGCCGCGCATGCGGCGAACGTCGAAAGGCTTGCTCGAACGCAAAGGTATCCGACGTGAGGGGCTGGTCGCTGTCGATGATGAACTGAAAGTGCATCATGCCCACGCCTTCGTCGCCCAGCAGCGGCAACAGGCCAGGCGCACGCGCCCGCAGATTGCCGACATATGGGCCGTATTCGAGTCCCGCCGCGGCGACGCCGCGCTGCTGGGCCAGGTACTCGCGACGCTGGCGGGCCCAGTCTCGCTGCATCGCCAGCCAGGCACAGCACAGCGCCGTGGCCAATAGCAGGCCGCGCACGCTGAACGTGAATCGCCATCTTTGCCGCGTTCGAGTATCCGGCTCGTTCATCGCGGCATTCTACCAGCCCAGGCCCGCTAAGCCAGCAAAGCAGCGAACCGTACGATCCACCGCGGCCGTGGCAAGTGGCAAGTCCTACGACCCGTCACCCTGCCGCGGCGCTCAGGTCTCCGGCCAGGCGCAGCAACACTTCGCGGGTAACGTGGGCCGGCACGGCTTGCCGCGATTGGCCGACGGCCCGCGCATAGCGGACGAGCGTCAACTGGCCGGCCCGCGCGACCAGCAGTTCGTAGTAACTGGTGCTGTCGGTGTCGCGATGAGGCGGGTTGGAGCGCATTTGCACGACGCACCCCTGGGCGTCCGTCTCGATTGGGCTGATTGGCTCGAGCAGATACGTCAACCGCCGCGAAAGCTGCTCGGCCACCCCGCGCAACTGTTCGCTGGTGAGCCGCCGCAGGCCGTCGCTCGCCAGCGTCAATCGCTGGAACGCGCAGGCCAGCGAGTCGAGGGCCGTCAGCTCGCAGTGGAACTGCTGAGCCCCGTCACTCACTTCGATCGTAAGTTCGCCCAGCGAAAATGGCGCCGCGTTGGCCAGCGCCAGTTGCAATTGTTCTTTGAGGTTCATGACGGTACCTCTGTGCCCTTCTCCGAGGAGTGCTCGCTGCCGTCAAACGACAGCAGCGTCGGTGTGTTCTCGAACACCGTATGAATGTGGACTGGCCGGCCCCACAGTTTTTGCAGGCTGACCAGCGTGTCCAGGGCGTAGTTGGCCTTCAATTCCACGCCGTTGAACTGGTGCTGCAAGTACAGCTCGCCGCGGTTGCGGTAGTTGCCGTCGCGCACCATGATCATCGGCCGGCCGACGTTCGTCAGGTTGAACAGCAGTTGCTGCTTGATCTTGGGGAACTCGCGGCTTTCGATCTCGTAGGCGTCGCTCGACGCGTTGTAGCCGAACGAAAACAGCTTGTACTGCCGGCAGAAGTCGAGCGTCAGGAATTCGTCGATGAACGTCAGGTCGTTGTGGATCTTGCGGACTTCGAAAATCTTTTGCCGGCCCAGGTTGGCGCCGGTGTCCCAGTCGCGCTTGCGCACCAGGTCGTCGCACTCGTCGTACTCCTTGCCGAAACGGCCCTTGTTCCAGCGCTCCTCGATGTCGCGGAACAGCTCGATACCCAGCTTGTAAGGGTTGAGTTTCGTGGGCGAGCTGGCCAGCGTGCCCGAGTGATGGTCGCAGTAGCAGACGACGTCGGCGGCTTCGAGCCCCTGGCGGGTCATGATCGTCGAATGCCAGTAGCTGGCCCAGCCCTCGTTCATGATCTTGGTCTGGGCCTGCGGTGCGAAGTAATACGCTTCGTCGCGAATGATCGACAGCACGTCCAGCTGCCACGGCCGCAGCGGCGCGTGCTCCAGCAGAAACAGCATCACGTCGCGCATCGGCTCGGCTGGAAAGCGGGCCTCGCGCTGCTGTTCCTGCTGCAGCCGCTCGGCTTCGGCCGCCAGCGCGGCCGGCGGATTGATGAACGACTCCATGTAGTCTTTCGAGGCGAAACGCCCCGGCCGCGGCGGCGCCTCCACGTCGTCGTGGCCGCGATCGAAGGCGTAGCGGTCGCGCTCGCTGCCGCGCTTGACGAACGGCGAATGGATATCGATCAGGTCCTCGACGCTCAGGCAGGCGTCGATGAACTGTTCGACCTCCTCCTGGCCAAAACGGTCCATGTACCGGCGGATGCGATTGCCGTGGTTGGCCATCTCATCCATCATTTTGCGGTTGGTCTGGCTGAACCAATAGTTGTTCTTAAAAAAGTCGCAGTGGCCATAGACGTGGGCCATCACCAGCTTCTGGTCGACCAGCCCGTTGGAGCGCATCAGGTACGCATAGCACGGGTTGTTGTTGATCACCAGCTCGTAGATCTTTTGCAGACCATAGTGGTAGCCCTTGGAGAGCTGCTCGTACTCCATGCCGAACCGCCAGTGCGGATACCGGGTGGGAAAGCCCCCGTAGGCGGCCACGGCGTTCAGCTGGTCGGCGTCGACGAGCTCGAAGATCGTGGGAAAGAAGTCCAGCCCGTAGTCGCGGGCATAGCCCTCGACGCGGGTTTGAATTTCGGCCAGGTGGGCCGGCAGCGGCTCGAAGCTGACGGTGGCCATGTGCTTACACTCCCGTTCCCAAGAACTTCTTCAAGCAGGGGTAAATCGCGTCTTTGTTTTCGATTTCCGCCACGATCAGGTTATTGGCGCTGTCGCCGACCCCCTGCTGCAGCGAGCGCAAATACTCGCCGCTGCCATAGGGACTTTCGACCTGGCCGTAACAGAATAAATTGGCCTGCGGCAGCAGCGCTTCGCGCAGCAGCTCCAGGCTGCGTTCGTTGTCCTCGCCCCAGTTGTCGCCGTCGGAGAACTGGAAGCAATAAATGTTCCACTCGCTGGGAGAAAACTCGCGGGCAATCAAATCGGCGCACACTTTGTAGGCCGAGCTGATCCGCGTGCCGCCGCTTTCGCGGGTGTGGTAAAACGTGTCCTCGTCCACTTCCTTGGCCGCCGCGTCGTGAATGATGTACCGCGTTTCGACACCCTGGTACTGGCTGCGCAGCCAGGCATCGAGCCAGAAGGCCGCCGTACGCACGATTTCCTTCTGGTCGTCGGTCATCGAGCCGGAAACGTCCATCATGTACAGAATGACGGCGTTGGCCTCGGGCAAGTTCACTTCGTTCCAGGCCCGATAGCG
>CAZPED010000403.1:0-4546 GCA_964585335.1 uncultured Planctomycetaceae bacterium
GTGGCCAGCGAGGCCATATCGACGAAGTTGCCCACCGCTTTGCGGGCCACGTAGGTGTCGATGTCGGTGGTCGCCGAATGCTGCGCACCCTGAGCCACCCGGCCCACGTCGTGTACGAGAAAATCGAGCATTTGCGTCACCATGACGGTGTAGGTGCGCGAGCTTTGGAACGAGCGGGGCACGAGCAGCGCGGCCGACTCGCGGAGCACGCCGCCCACCAGGCCGGTGCCCGACCGTAACGCGCGCTCCGGCATCGAGAGCCAATACTGCAATTGCTCGCTTGCCGAGCGGGGCGGCAAACGCTGGCCGTCAGGCGGCGCATCGCTCCGCGGCGCATCCGACATGCATCATCCTTGTACGCTGCGCGGCCGGGCGGGCCAGACCGCTATTTCTCGGCCGCGGGCGCCTTGAACGTGACGCCGCTCCACACGGCCGTCGGTTCGGTGCCTTCGTAGCCTACCAATTCCTCGGTCGGGTTGTCGACGATCGTGCCCAACACGATCACCTGGTCGCCAGCCTCAACGCGCGGGTCGTCACGCGTCACGATCGCCGCACTGGGCGCATCGTCGGTCAATTTCACTTTCACTTCGAACAGCTTACCCATCTGGTCGACCGACTCCACCGTGCCAGCCAGCACGATGCCCGGCGTCGTGCGCTTGCCAAAGGCCAGCCACTTGGCCGCGTACGAACCCAATTCCTTCACCCGCTCGGGGTTGCTAGCCAGTTCGCGCAGGCCCTGCTGAAAATCAGGGGGCTGCGCGTCGAGCGGAGCCCGATTCACGAGCGAGAACGTGTCGGCGAAGTTGTACAGGCTGAGGAAGAAGCCCGCGCGGGCTTTCTTGACTTCGGCCTTGTCGCCACTGCCGATAGCCGCGGCCAGACGCTTGTCGGCAGCCAGATAATCGGTCGCCGCTTTGACGACGTCTTCGGGCGTCGCCGGGCGCGGATTGCGCAAGCCAACTTCCTCGTCGGCACCGAGCTCCATCGCCTCCTCGGCGGGCTTGGCATCGTCAATCGCGTCGAACGGCGTGTCCGCATCGGCCTTGGTTGCCGGCTCGTCCGCCGGAAGTTCCTCGGCGGGCATCTCTTCGGCCGGTGCATCAATGGCGTCTTCGAGCGAAGGCTTGGCGTCGGCATCGACCGGCATTTCGGCCGGTGCATCGGGCTCAGCCGGCGCATCGAGCAACGCGTCGAGCGAGGAATCTTCGACGGCCGGCTTTTCCTCGGCCGGCGGCGTGGGTTCCGCGGCTGGTGCCGCGGGTTCAGTTGCCGCCGTATCACTGGGGGCCGGCGCACTCGAGGTTGCGTCGCCCGCGAGCGGCGCTGCCGGTTCGCTGGGTGCCGCGGGCGCGGCCGGCGTGTCGGCCGCGGGTGCCGGTTCGGCGGGCGCGTCGGTTGCCGGGGCGGCCACGCTTTCAGCGGCTGGCGCCGGGGTCTCGGCCGATGCCGGAGTTACGTTATCGCTCGGCGCAGCAGCCGCGGGCTCTGCCGGCGGTTGCTCGCCGCTGGCCGGTTGTTCGGCCGGCGTTTCGGTTTCGGGCAACTGTTGCGGCGGCGCACTGACTGGCGGAATTTTTGCGATGGTGCGCGTCTTGCTAAACGACGCGGGCAGCATGAACTTGGGTAGCAGCTTGCCGAAGCCCAGCAAGTCGTAGTCGGGCGACAGCCAGAGCGCGCCGTAGAGCGCCAGCGGAATTGCGATTACCGTCGGCACCAACACGCTGACCAGCGTGGTCACCAGCGAGCGCTCGCCAGCGGGCTTTTGCGCTTTGGGTGTTTTGACCTTCTCGGCCTTCTTCTTTTTTTCCTTCCCCTTCTTGCCCTTGGCCGATGCGCTGGGCTCTTCCAGGTTGAATGTCGGCGTCGTTTCCGCGTTGGCTTCGCCGAAATCGAGTTCGATGGGTTCGTCGTCGGCGCTGGGCACGACCACCGGTTCGCCAAAGTCGATCGCGCCGGTGTCGGCCGGCCCCGAGGCAACCGGCTCGAAATCGAAGCTCAGTTCTTCCTCGCCGCCGGCAGGTGCTTGTGCGGTCGGCTCCCCGAAATCGAGCGGCACTTCCTCGAGCTCTTCAACCGTGCCGGCTGGCTCGTCGCTGGTGAACTCGGGCAGTTCACCTTCGGCCTGTGGCGCCTCGAACTGTAAAAAGTCGGGCTCCTCTTCGGCTGAACCAACTTCAATGGGTTCGTCGTCTGCGGGCACCTCGCGCACGTCTCCGCCCACGATCAGCGGCAGCTCTTCCACTTCAGTGTCTTGTTCCTGGATTTCCAGGCTCTCTTCTTCTTCCAACTCCACCGCGTCGAAGCGCAGCACTTCGTCGCTGGGCGCTTCTTCGAGCGGCAGCGATTCGTCGGCCAAGGGCGCGGCCTCGTCGAACGACAGAAGTTCTTCGTCTGGCGGCGCGGCGTCTTCGGGCAGGGCGATGCCAGCAGCGGCGCTGGCGCGAGGAGCTTCATCGAGCCAATCGAGCGACGACTCATCCGTGCTGTCTTCGATCACTTCGAGCAGTGGGGGCATATTGACCAGCGCATCGGCCAACACGTATTGCGCATGGCACAAAGGACAGCGAACCCGCGCGCTATTGCTAACCCCAACCGGAAGAGTGACTTGCTGGGAGCAGCGCGGGCAGGACGAAATCGACATAGGGCCTCCGGAATATGCAGGTTAGGTCAAGTTTAGCACCCAAAACTTGGCGATGTCTACGTTCCGCCGCCCTGCCCATTCTCTTTCCGTTGAGGCCCAGGAATCGCCATCTCGCCAGCCCATTAACAACTCGCTTCTGCGCCTCGGGGGACCTGGCTCAAATAGCGGCCGAAGGCGTTGCCGAAAGGTGCCCTAAAACAGCCGAATTGCTTGCTCTTTACTGGCAAATTATTGGAAATTTTTTTCTGTTTTTTCTTCTCTGCATATTGACCCTCCCTTTAGGGCCTATTAAGCTCAGCCCGTTGAAATCGAAGTGGTCTGCGTGCCGCGCCGCGTGCGCTGCGCACTCGGGCTGGCGGTTTGGGGACTGCCGGCGGGCCAATCTTGATTTCGACACAGGACTGCTCCGGGCGCTCGGCTCCGTGTGGTGTCGGCGCGCTAGGCTCTCGGAACAGTTGGCCGGTGCTTGGCAAAAGCGTTGCCCGCCGGCTGAAGACTACAAGCGTACAGGCAATTTTTGATCAAAGGAGCCGCTAATGAGTTTGAAAAACACGAGTCTTCTTGCCGCAGCGCTGGTCGCTGCGCTCGTGGGCGCCGCCTCTTCGGCGCACGCCGCTCTGGTTACGTGGAACGTCGATTCCACGCAGAGCAGTCTGTCGCTCAAAATCAGCGACACCAATTACAACGTGTCAGGCATTGGTAACGTTACACTGCGCGTGCGTAACCAGAATACGTCGCAGAACAATGCCTGGAACACGGGCAACACCGCCAAGATCGGCGGTACTCTCGACACCAACTACGTCGATGGCACCTCGATTCAGTTCCTGCCCAGTCAGTCGAACCTGACGGGCGTCACCTCGGGCACTTATCGTCCGAATCCGGCCGCCTACAGCGGCGGGACGACCAATCCCGACGGTACAGCCTCGGGCGGCTCGTTCTCGAACACCACGTCTGCGAATGCAGTTTTTGGTGCTCGTGTTCGCGTGAGCGCTCTGGGTGGTTTGGTGAACGCGGACGGCGCGTTCATCAACTTCTACAACGTGTTCTATGAACTGGCCAGCGGCGTGCTAGGGCTGACCGGCACGAATTCGGCGTTCACCAACGCCACGACCGTCGGCATTCAGAGTTCGCTCCTGGCTGTCGATGGTCAAACCGTGCTCGGCAATCAGGTGGTCGACGACCAGATCGCCAAGGTTGCCAATGCCACGGCCACGAACGGCGGCGCTGCCGGCACCTTGACGGACCTGGGCGGTCAGCTGCGGAAGATCGTCATTCCGATCAACCTGAACCTCGTGATTCCGCTCGACGACGCAGGCACTTACAGTCTGACGGCGGTGGCCACTGGCCAGATCGTCGCCACGGCCGAGATTCCGGTGCCCGAACCGTCGACCTTCGCCATGGCCGGTATGGGCCTGGCGTCGATGCTGTACGTGGCTCGTCGCAAGTACGGCAAGCGCTAACCCCCAGGCGATTGCCTACGCTGTAGTCTTTTGCTTTCCAATGCCCTTCCTTGTCGCACATTCGGCAAGGAAGGGCTTTTTTGTTTGCCTTCGCGGGCGGGCAACTTGCACCTGGGCAAGCCGCTAGTCAGAATAGCCAGCTTGCCAAACCGGAAAAACTTCCACTACTGCGTGAAGGAGATACATCCATGACGAGGCGCGTATTACTGGCGATGTTGTTGGCCGGCGCTTGGGCCACGCAAGGCTTCGCCGCCGACGGCCCGGCCATTACCGATCCGGCCAAGGCCGGCCCCGACTACGGCGTGCAGGGCGAATATCAAGGGAAGCTCAACCTGCCCGATCAAGAGATCAAAGTCGGCGCTCAAGTGATCGCCCTGGGCGACGGCAAGTTCCGCGGCGTGTTCTTTTTTGGCGGCCTGCCGGGCGACGGTTGGTCGCGCGGCGG
>CAZPED010000404.1:0-4544 GCA_964585335.1 uncultured Planctomycetaceae bacterium
CCAGGGCGAAGAGCGGCGCTGGCGAGAAGGTAATAGCGCCCAGTACCTA
The DNA here is from genome assembly GCA_964585335.1 of uncultured Planctomycetaceae bacterium. Lineage (GTDB taxonomy): Bacteria > Planctomycetota > Planctomycetia > Pirellulales > PALSA-1355 > CAZPED01. The sequence goes on from CAZPED010000404.1 coordinate 50, forward strand.
GCCGGTAGTATGGGTGGCCCCCCCGTTTCGTGAATCGCGCTGCTGCGGTTTGACGCGGCCCGGCGAATCATTATGTTAAATCACTGGCCCGCTCCACCTGGGGGCGAGACATTGGTTTGGCTCCGGCCGGACCATGGGTGGCCGCTGCTGCTGTGAACCCCTCTTTGACCGAAGCGCGACGCATCGCTGGCAATCGTACCCGATGCGCCGCGCAGCTCGTCAATTCGCCAGCTGGCCGAACCGCGCCAGAGACTTTTCATGCAAGAAACCCGATCATCGCGGCCGGGCGAGAGCGAGACCGCGGTGCGACTGGCCACTCCCTGGCTGATCGCCGGCGGCGTGCTGGCCATCTTTTTGCTGTTGGTCAACGTCGCCCTGACGTACCGCAACACCCAGAAGTTGAACGAGGACGCGCAGTGGGTGGCCCATACGCACCAGGTGATCAGCAGCCTGGAAAACCTGCTTTCGCTAATGAAAGACGCCGAGACCGGCCAGCGGGGCTTTGTGATCACCGGCGACGAAAGCTACCTCGCTCCGTTTGAGAGTGCCAGGTCCAGCATCGATCAGCAGCTCAGTCGACTCGAACGACTGACCGCCGACAACGAGGCCAGGCAGCGGCGCTTGCCCGAGCTGCGCCAGCGCGTGGCCGCCAAGATGACTGAGCTCGATAAGGCAATGACGCTGCGGCGCGAGCAGGGAGGGCAGGCGGCCGCCGACTACGTGCGGACCGACCGCGGCAAGCAAGCCATGGACGACTTGCGCAAGCTCGAGCGCGAGTTGGTCGACGACGAGCATCGACTGCTCGACGAGCGCTCGGAAATCTCGCGGCAAACCTACCGCACCGCGCTGCTCGGCGGGTTGGCCACCGGGCTGCTCACGATCGTGCTGGTCGGTGCCTTCTTTGTCCTGCTGGTGCGGCATCTCAACGTCCGCAGCCAGGCCGCTTCCGCCCTGCTCGAACAGGGCGAGCGCTGGCGGGCCACCCTGGCCAGCATTGGCGACGCCGTGATCACCACGGACCTGCGCGGCTGCATCACGAACATGAACGCAGTGGCCGAACAGCTCACCGGCTGGTCACACGACGAGGCGGCCGGCGTCGCGCTCGATGCCGTGTTTCGCATCGTCAACGAAGATACCCACGAGCCCGTCGAGAATCCGGCCACGCGGGCGCTGAAAGAAGGAGTGATCGTGGGGCTGGCCAATCACACGGTGCTGATTGCCCGCGACGGCCACGAGCTGCCGATCGACGACAGCGCCGCTCCGATTCGCAGTCGCGATGGCGAGGTGGAAGGGTGCGTGCTGGTGTTTCGCGACGTCACCGAGCGCCGCGACGCCGAATATGCGCTGCGCGACAGCGAAGCCCGGTTTCGCGATCTGGCCGACAACATTACCCAGTTGGCCTGGATCGCCGACGCCAAGGGCTGGATCGTCTGGTACAACCAGCGCTGGTACGACTATACCGGCACCACATTCGATGAGATGCAAGGCTGGGGCTGGAGAAGCGTCCATCATCCCGACCACGTCGAGCGCGTCGTCCAGCGCATCCAGCACTCGTGGGATACTGGCGAGCCGTGGGAAGACACCTTTCCGCTGCGCGGCAAGGATGGTAACTATCGCTGGTTCCTCTCGCGGGCAGTACCCATTCGCAACGAGTCGGGCCGGATCATCCGCTGGTTTGGCACCAATACCGACGTAACCGAGCAGCGCGAGATGGAACTGGAGCTACGGCAGCTGGCCGAGCATCTCTCGCAGGCCGATCGCCGCAAGAACGAGTTTCTGGCGATGCTGTCGCACGAGTTGCGCAACCCGTTGGGCGCGATTCAGGGAGCGCTGGCCGTGGCCAACTTGCCCAACGCCGACGAGGCCGAGAGGGCCTTGTCGCTCGACATCATGCAGCGGCAAGTCAGCCAACTCACGCGGCTGTTGGACGATTTGATGGACGTATCGCGGATCAGCCGCGGCAAGATCGAGTTGCGGCGCGAGCGGATCGAGCTCTCGGCGATCTTGCGTCAGGCGGTCGAGACCTGCCGCCCCACGATCGAAACCCGGCGGCACGAGTTGACCCTGCATTTGCCGGCCGAACCGATTCACGTTCAGGCCGATCCGGTACGGCTGACGCAGGTGTTCTGCAACCTGCTCAATAACGCCTGCAAGTACAGTCCGCCGCAGGGGCGGATCGCCATTTCGCTCGAGCGGCAAAATGACGAGGTGATCGTCTCGGTCAAGGACTCGGGCGTCGGCATTCCCCCGGAAATGCTCGACGACATTTTCGAGATGTTCACGCAAGTCAAACAAACCCTGGACCGCTCCCAGGGAGGCCTGGGCATCGGCCTGACGATCGTCCAACGCCTGGTCGAAATGCACGGCGGCGCCGTCGCCGCCCACAGCGATGGGGACGGCCAGGGGAGCCAGTTTACCGTGCGCTTGCCGTTGGCTGAGAATTAGTCACGCGATTTCTGCCTTCTTCGCTCGGCATACATCGCTGGCTCTCGTCGTCGCCGGTCCGGGTGTTTGCAGCCGGCTGGCTTGGCTTGGTACATTGCGCTCTAAGTAGCGGTGAACCCCGGCTCATCACCCCCATGGCAGGCGGAGGAGGTTCTCTTGTCGTCCGCTGGTTTGCGCTTCGTCGGTTTGCTGTGCGCGGTGCTGCTGGTCCCTGCTGGATCAATCGCGCTTGGTCAGGCTTCGCGGTCACAGGCAGCGCAGACACCGGGCCGCGAGCAAAAACTGGCCGAGGCGCGGCGGCTGTCGGAAGAGATCAAGCAAATGGCCGCCGCGGGCAATCGGCCCGCCGCCATCGGGGCTTGCAAGAAGTTTCTAGCGCTGCAGCGCGAATTAGAACCCACTGAGTACGAAACGCGTGACCGGATCCTCTCGTTCCTGGCCGATTTGTACCGCGGCCAGGACGACCTGAAGTCGGAAAAAGCCGCGCGACAAGAATTACTCACCTTGCGCGAGCAAGCGTACGGCAAGCAGGACTGGCGCACGCACAATGCCCGGCTGGCACTCTACGACGTGGCCCTGGCCGAGCGTTTGAAGCCGGCCGAGCGGCAACTATTGGAAGAGGCGCGGCAGCTCGACAGTCAGGCCTCGGCGCTGGTGGGCGAGGGGAACGCCGGCGAAGCCATCAAGCGGCTCGAGCGCGCCGCCGAAATTCGCAAGCGTCTGCTTGGCCCCGAGCATCGGTCCTACCTCGATAGCTTGAACTCCCTGGCCGTGGTCTTTCGCTACACCGACGATCGAGAGCGGGCCTTGCCGCTGGCCCGCCAAGCCGCCACGCTGCGCAAGAAGGTGCTAGGCGCGACGCATCCCGATTATGCCCAAAGCATCCACAACCTGGCGGTGCTGCTGGGAGAGCTGGGCCAACTCGATCAGTCGGAGCCGCTGTTGGCCGAAGCGCTGGCGGTCCGCCAGAAGTCGCTGGGCCCCAAGCACGTCTTGTGTGGCGAAACCCTGGCGGCCTGGGGACAGTTGCGAGCCAAACGCAAGGACTTCGCGCGGGCGGCCGAACTGCACGACGAGGCCAGCGGGATCGTCAAGGAGAATTACGGCGAGGTCTCGATTGAATATGCCGACAGCCTGAAGCAGCTGGCCGACATGTACTACGAAATGAGGAAGTACAGCCGCGCGGCGCCACTCTATCGGCAGGTGGCCGCCATTCGCCAGCAAACGCAAGGCGAGGACAGTCGGGCGTTTCTCGACGCGGTCGCCGAGTTGGCGCTGCTCTTTGCCGACATGGGCGACAAGGCTCAGGCTACGCCGCTGGCCGAAGGACTGCTGGCCGCCAGCCAACGGTCGTTCGGCGCGCAGTCGCTAGAGTTTGCACAAACGGCCGAAGACGTGGCGCACCTGTATTTCAAGCTGAACGATGACGATCGAGGCGATGAGCTCGTCTCCCAGGTGCTCGCCATTCGCAAGGCGGCCCTCGGCGAGCGAAGTGCCGACTATCTCCGCACGCTCAGCAGCTGGGGCGACGACTATCAACAGCAGGGCAATTACGAGCGCGCCGAGGCCCTGTATCGCGAGGCTTTAGAGACGATCAAGCAGGCCTACGGCGACCGGGTGCCGGCCTACTACCAGCTGCTGCGCAGGCAAGCGGCGCTGCGCGCGGCACAAGGCGACTACGCTGCCGCCGAAAGCTTGCTTCGCCAGGCTGAGTCGCTCATCAAGGCCTCTGCCGACGGCACGCGCAGCGCCGATTATCGCGGCACGCTGGTCGACCTGGCGCTGCTGCGCTATCGCCAGAATGATGATGTGCAGGGCGACGACCTGGCCCGGCAGACGATCGACTGGACACGCGAGGCGGCTGGCGCGACCAGCGTTGAACTAGCCGACTCGCTCGACTTCTGGGCGCGCTTTCAACTGAACCGCAATGATTATGTGCGGGCGCTACCACTGGCCCGGCAGGCGGTCGACGTTTACCGGCAGGCAAATGGCGAGCAAAGCCTGGACGTGGCCCGCGGCCTGGCGCGGCTGGCCCAGGTCTATCGCGGCA
>CAZPED010000405.1:0-4534 GCA_964585335.1 uncultured Planctomycetaceae bacterium
GCCGCGGCGCGCAAGCGAAGCAACCAGTCCCAGGCCCAACTCGCCGCCGATCACCAGCGCAATCGTAGCGTAGACCAGCCAGGTCAGACGGCGGGGCTGGCGTCCTTGCGACCAGCGACGCCAGCCTTCGAGCACGCTGGGGGACGCCACGAGCGGCAAGAGCAACAACGTATACCAGGCAATGCAGGCCGTCCCCCAAGCCACCGCAATCGAGCGCCGCGGGCCGACCACTAGCGCAACCAGGTAGACCAAGAACATTCCGGCCAGGAGCGCTGGCCAGAAACCTCGCGATTGCAGCGGATAGCCGCCCCGCAGCCGGCCGGCCCAATAGGCCGAAACCACGATGCGGATTTGTGCCAAACAGCACGCCAGCAATACCAGCGCGGAGGGCACGAGCAACGGATTGGCCCCCTGAGCAATACGGGTCCAAAGGCAGGCGAGCGCTCCACTCAGTCCGGCAACGGCCGCACAGCTCAATAGCACGAGCGATAGCGCCTGGTGGCTCGTGTCGGCCGGTCTGCGGCCGAGCGGCAAACGAGATGCGCTTGTTGGCATGGGTTACCTCCTTGTGGATCGATCGACAAGCGGTCACTGGCGGACCGCCGATACGACCAAATCAGGAGGTAACTCAATGGCGCGTGGTCGTGTCTACTTGCCGACGTCTTCCCTGACACCACCGCCTAACACAGCGACTAAGCAAGTATCCGATCCTGGGTCCAGGGTCAATCCCAGCCCCTGGCAAACACTGCTTGTCGCGGACGCCTCGACTCTGTCTCCTGATCTGTCTATCGAGCGCCGCACGCGGCCAGGTTGAGCGGTTTTGCTAGCTCGTAGCCCTGGCACGCGTCCAGTGCCCCTCAATGGTTGGACGCCGCGGCGGCCAGCCGGGGTTCGCACGAGCGCGAAAAAGTTGCCGCGCGCTCACCTGCCGCATTGCCCTTCGTTCCACGAACGGGCCAAATGCAACCGGCGTGCCAATCTCGGCCGGGGCGCCCGGTCAAACGTCGCGGCGAGGCAGCGAAACGGCCTGCAAAACGGCCGATGTTGCGGGGGATTTGTTGAGCACGTAGAAGTGCAAACCGGCCAATCCCTGTCGCAGCAGGGCTTCGACCTGCCGGGTGGCAAACTCAACCCCGACGGCAAACTGCCCCTCGGGGCTGCTGGCGGAGCGCTCAAGGGCTGCCTGAAAATCGCGCGGTAACCGGGCCCCGCAGAGCGAGGTAATCCGTTGTATCTGGGCCAGGTTGGTCACCGGCAAAATGCCCGGCACGATCGGCACCTCGATGCCAGCATGCTCGCAGCGCTCGCGGAATCGCCAAAAATCGGCATTGTCGTAAAACAACTGGGTAATCACGACGTCGGCCCCCGCGTCCACCTTGCGACGCAGGTTCTCCAGGTCGGCCTGCGGGCTCTTGGCCTCGCGATGCGTTTCCGGATAGCCGGCCACGGCAATGCCCAAGCCGTTAAACTCGGCGCGGATAAGCGTCACCAGCTCGTTGGCGTACGACAGGCCTCCGGGGGCCGGGCGGAACTCGGTTTCGCCTCGTGGCGGATCGCCGCGCAGCGCCACGATGTTGCCAATGCCGCGCGACTGAGCCTCGCGCAAATAGCCCCGCAGCTCGTCGACCGTCGAGCCCACGCACGTCAAATGCGAGGCGACCGCGCAGCCGAACTGCCGCTGCACTTGCTCGACGATGTCGAACGTGCGCTCGCGCGTCGAGCCGCCCGCCCCGTAGGTGCAGGTTATGTAGTCGGGCCGAAATTCGACCAGGCGCGCTACGTGGTGAAAGAGTTCTTCCTGACCCGCGGGGGTCTTCGGCGGGAACAACTCGAACGAGAGCCCAAATTTTCCCGGCCCATACGCCGCTGCGATCGTCATTGCCACCTGCCGAACCGGAACCGAAGTGTCGTCATCCGCCGATAAGCCGCTTGCCCACCGAACCCTGCCGGCGAGAGCCTTAATATAGCTGCCCGGGCCGGTGAGCGAAAACGTTGCGAAATGGCGCCGGGCCGGGCTACACTTCAGTGCCCGTGCTGGCCCCCCTGACCCTCTGGCGACCCAAGCGCATGAATCGCCCTACTTCGGCCACGGTGTTCGGTATTTTAAACCTGGTCTTTGGCCTGTTTGGCCTGCTCGGGGCCGCCATTGGCCTGGCGAGCATGGTGTTCCTGGCCACGTTGCCGGCCGACAAACGTCCCGCGGGCACTGTTGTCGGCATCAATCCGATCTCCGACGCCTGGATGTACGTCAGTATTCCGCTGGGGTTGCTCGGCACTTTGGTGCTGCTCGCCTCGGGCATTGGACTGCTAATGACCCGGCCCTGGGGCCGCAAGCTGGCGGTCGGATACGCGATGTATGCCGTGGTGACCGCGATCCTGGGAATCGGCATCCAGTTAGTCTTCGTGCTGCCAGGCGTTTTTGCGCAGGCGCAGGCGCTACCGGGCGCCGAGGCCAATGCCACACTGTTCGGCGTCATCGGCGGCGTTATTGGCGGTTCGATCGGCCTGGTCTATCCAGGACTGCTCTGGTTTTTCATGACGCGGCCGCACGTCCTGGCGGCCTACGGCGGACCGCCACTGCCAGTGCCTGAAGATGCGCTCTGGCGCCCGTCGGCCCCCACGGCGTCAACCGATCCGAACAACCCTTACGTGCCCCCGCAAACTTCGGCGCCGGGGGCCTACTCGGCCGGCGGGTCCGAAGCGATCGTCGACACGCTTGTTCCCAGCAAGAACGGACCGGCCCTGGCGTCATACTATCTGGGGCTGTTCTCGCTCTTTCCCTGCCTGGGATTCCCGCTGGGAGTGGCGGCCGTCTACTACGGCCTGAAAGGCCTGGCCAACGTGCGCGCAAACCCCGAAGTCCGCGGTGGCGTGCACGCCTGGATCGGCGTGATCTGCGGTGGACTGTTTGGCTTGCTCAATTTCGCGGTCGCCTGCATGGTCATCATTGGCCTGATCGGCATGGCCTTGCAGCAGTGAACGGCAGGCGATTCCGCGGATCGACGCGCGGCTAGAGCGAAAGCGGCTCGAGCGATAGCGCCTCGCCCGAACGCTGCCGCTCGTGCAGCGTCAACTGATACATGTCGCGCAGCAGCTGCACGTCGAGCGGGCGCTGGACAACCCCGCGGCGCTCGAACATCCGCCGCTGCGTGGCAATCATCACGTCGACCGGGGCCTCGGTCACCTGGCCGAACAGCCGGGCGTAGTTGACGAAGCTGGGGACGTTCGTCGTCACGAACCCATACACCATGCTGCACACGCCGATTGTCTTGCCGGTGAAAATGCCGGTGTTGATCGCCGTCTTGGCGTAGTCGCCGATGATCGCGCCGACGAACTGCATGCCGGTGGGCACTTTTTCGCCCCGGTACTCCATGTTCACCTGGCCGTAGGTGTTCTTCAGGTCACTGTTGCAGGTGCCGGCCCCCAGGTTGATCCAGCTGCCCAGGTAGCTGTGCCCCAAAAAGCCGTGGTGTTGCTTGTTCGTATAGGGCTCGACGATCGACGCCTCGACTTCGCCGCCAATCTTGGCCGTGTGGCCGATCGCCACCGCTTCTTTGAGCGCCGCGTGCTCGAGCACGCGGGCATTGCGGCCCACATACACCGGGCCGCTCAAGTAGCTGTAAGGCCCGATGGTCGCGCCCACGTCAAGTACGATCGGCCCCCGCCGGGTGTCGCAAACGCAGTACTGTCCCAGCTGGGCGCCCGGCGCCAAGTACACGCCGTCGGCCTGCTGCGTGAAGTTTTCAACCGCCAGCCGCCGTTCAAGGTTGGCAGCCAGCGTCGTCAGATGATAACGAATGATGTCGTGCGGATACTCCAGCAGCGCGAGCTCCTCGGCCAACGGCGGCAAGTCGAGCGCGGCAAAGTCGCTCTCGGTCGGCGGGCGGTCGACTGGCAAACGGCCGGCCCGGTCGGCCGGCACCAGCGCTGCGGCCACGGCGCCACCCGCTTGCACGATGCCCGGCTTTTCCAAGGTTGCCAGCCGCTGGAGCGTGTCGATCGCTGGGATCGACGGCACCAGCCGGGCATTGATCCAGAGCTGCGCGTCGCCCGGCGCGGCGCCGTTGGTCTGCAAGTGCGGGTAGTCGGCGGCGACCAGTTCGGCCAGGTGCGGACGCACGCGGGCCGCCAGCGACGTGCCCAGCGGCGCCACCACCTCGATCAGCCGGTTGGCGCCGCAAGTGATGGCAAACGCCGGCTTGCCCACCGCCGCCGGGTCGAGCTGCGCGACGCGCTGGTCTTCGAAAAGTACGATCCGCATGGGCCACGATCCTTGAAGCACTGCCCACCGGTCCGCGCGCCCGCGCAGCCGGCACAACCGCCTCAAGTGTAGCTTACCGAAAATGCACCGGCGCGCAGCGCGACGAAGCGGCTGTGCCGCTTATGACGCGCGCGTGACCGCTGGTCTGGCCAGGCCCTAGAACTGCGGGATTTGGACCCGCTCGCCACCCTTCATGGCCGACTGGTGGGCGCAAATGCCGGTCATCGTCCAGTTGGCGCTGGTCACGGCGTCGGGCAGCGGATGGCGCCCCTC
>CAZPED010000406.1:0-4523 GCA_964585335.1 uncultured Planctomycetaceae bacterium
ACGTCGTAACCGGCTTGCCAGCGATTGAGAAATCGCGGCAGCGCCTCGGGCGCGTCTTGCATGTCGCTGTCCATGAGCAGCACCACCTCGCCGCGCGCGTGGCGCAAACCGGCGTGGACGGCGGGCTGATGTCCGAAATTACGCGAGAAATGGATCACGCGCACATCGGCGTTTTCTTCGGCCAAGTGGTCGAGCAATTCGCCGGTGGCGTCGGTCGAACCGTCGTTGACGAAGATGATCTCGCCGCGCGCGCCGGTTTTCTTAATGGCGGCGCTCACGCGTTTGGCCAGCTGGTTGAGCGCGCCCGCCTCGTTATAGACGGGCAGGACGACGCTGATCAGGATGTCGCGAATTGGGGGGCGGGGCATGGACGACCTTGCTTGCGACGCAAAGGAAGATGGATTGCCAACGTCAGCACCCACAAGCTTAGGCCGCACCACGTGGCGATGTTGCCCATCCACAAACTCGATGGAAGAAATGCGAATTCCACGCGGCCGGGCCGCTCGACCACGGCTCCCAGAAAATCCCCGTTGACCCGTACGACCGGTATCGGGCGTCCGTCTTGAGTGGCTTGCCAACCCTCGTGAAAGCTTTCGGTCGCGACCAGCACCTGCCGCCCGTGGCCGGCAACGTCGATCGTCAGTCGGCCTGGCCGGTCGTCTGCCACCCGCGCCACGCCAACGGCCGACGCGTCGAGCGACTGCGCAGGTTCAAGCACGGCGCGCGACAGTCCGAGCGACTCCGGAGACGCCAGCTGTTCCGCAGGCGCCGTTTGGCTAACAAGCCGGACGCGCGGCGCCGTGTCGACGATCGCCGTCCAGACGGCCTCGGCGTCTGACTGGGCACCGGCCGGCTGCCACAGCCATTGCGTGCCAGCCAGACGCAACACGGCCGGATTGCCGTAGTCGAGCCGCTTGGCCGGCTCGAGCCCCGCGTAGCCGTCGACGCGGTGCTGTCCGGCCAACAACATCCGGTCGCCAACGCGCAGTCCATCGCCCAGCGGTGCGGTTGCCACGCGAAACATGCCAGACACCGGCGGACGAGGCGACCGGGCCACGAATTTCTCGAGCGGCATCGTGCGCCCCAGCATGGCGTAACTGGCTCCATAGGCCACCAGGTCAACCGCTGTCAGCACGACCAGCGCCGCGGGCGCCCAGCGAGCGCCACGCTCCGCGGCCAGAATGCAAAATGCTCCCACGGACAATAGCACCGGCCCAATCCACACCAGACCTGGCGAGGCGACGAACTCGGGCCAAATCCAGGGGGCGGCCAGCGCCAGCGCCACGCTCAACACCACCACGCCGCCAAGCGCGGCGCTGCCGGCGGATGACGTGGCCGTTGGCCCTGAATTGTCCACGCCTCTCTGGATCCTGGTCGACAGCAGTAGCGCCAGGCCCACAGCGGCCCCGCCTGCCAGGCAGGCTTGCACCAGCACGATTGCCCGGCATGGGAAGCGAAAGCGGCTAACGACCGGCAGCCAGGCTTGCAGTTGGTAAATGCCGCCGTGCTGGCCAAAGGCCAGCAACAATGCCGCCACGCCACAAACCGCCAGCCCCACGACGAGTGGCCGGCAGCGTCCCCAGTGCGATCGTTGCGTGAACAGCCGCACACAAAGTAAAAACGGCACCGCGCCAACGTACAGGCCCAGTTCGTGCGTGTTCTGACCAACGACCCGAGTGGCAAACAAGTACGGCGCAACCCACTGCACGAGATTCAAAGGGTGCAACGACCCCGACGCGGCAAACGTCGGGTCGGCCGTTTGCCGGACCGAACCGGACAGGGCGTCGAACGTAGGCACCAACTGCACGCCGGCAATCAATGGAGCAAGTGTGGCCACCCAGCCGAGCAATGCCACGCGAGCGAACGACACCCGTTCGACGACGACGCACCACACGACGTAGGCCGCCGCCGCCAGCAGCGTGTACCACACGTACTGCGGATAGCCCAGCAGCAATTGCGAAGCGAGCAGCAGGCTGACCGCGGCATTGGCCAGGGCACTTGCCCCGCGCGACGTCGATCGCAGAGCCACGTCGATCGCCAACAGCAGCCACGGCAGATGCGCCACGATTGTCACCGCGTTGGGATGCACGAAGTGCAGCAAACTAAAACCGCCGAACGCAAACACCAGCGCGCCAAACATGGCCGCGTCGCGCCGACCGATAAGCCGGGAGAGCAAACAATAGCTGCCAGCCAGCAACAGCGGGTAGCTCAGCAGCAGTTCGAGGTTAAATGCCGCCGCCAGCGGCAACCGACCGTACAGCAAACGGTGCCACGGGTGGTAGCCGCCGACCTGCCCCTCGCCGGTCACGTAAAAGCCGCCGTAAAGGCCAGGCAGCCAGTCAAAGGCCTCGCCGCGCTCCAGCTGCTGCGCATAGAAAGCGCGGAGCGGCAGATGAAACTCACCCAGGTCATCGGCCACGTAAACATGGCCGAAGAGAGCCGGCAGCGCCAAACCTAGCAGGCATGCACCAGCGGCCAGCGCCGTGGCGAGCGCTAGCTTGCGGTCGCTACCCGTTTGGAGCAATTCGTGGGCATCCCAATGGCTCATCACCGGAACCTGCTTGCCTGCTGCACGACGCCACCATTCTTGCCTAGGTAACCAGTTCCGCTGCCCGCAGTGATTTCAAGTGCGGCTCATCGATAATCGTGAACGGGCTGACCAGGTTTTGCCAGCGCTCGCCGCGTTGCTCGATGGCGTCTTCCTCGACGGGGCCCAGCCGATTGGCAGCCAGTTTCAGATAGCTGACTTTTGCCGGGTCGAACCCCATCAGACGCCCTAGCGTGGCGTCGACCGCCGTCGAGTTCGTGCCGACGACGAGCAATCCCATGGGCTTGGCGCTGCCCATGATGGGGCCGTCGCCTTCCATGGCCATGATGCCGTCGACAATCGCCACGGCCTTGGGCAACGAGGCATTGATGTCGAAGATCGTTTGCGGAATTCCGTTGTAGTGCAGCACGTTCTTCGGCCAGCCGTATTTAATGCCCGGAATCACGCCGTACAGGTTCTTCAGCGCGCCGGTGTAGCCGACCCAGTGGTGCGTCTTCATCTTGGGCATCGAGACGATCAGGTCGGCTTCGACCACTTGCTGGGGGAAATAAAATCCCTTGAGCGAAGAGGCCCGGCCGCCGTTGCGCGTCCAGCCCACCTGGCTGTAGTTCAGGTCGACGAAATCGAGCTGGCCCGATTCGAGCGCGTCTTGCATTCCCGACTCGATGAGCGCCATCTCGGTATCGCGCATGTGACCGGGGCCTTCGCCCACGACGACCCGCGCTCCCCACTGGCGGAACACTTCGGCGGCGGCCACCACCACGGCCGGGTGCGTGGTCATTTGCGGACAGGCGCGCGTCGGCTCAACCAGGTTCGGCTTGAGCAGCACGGTCTTGCCGCGCAGCCCGCCGGGCTTCAGGCCCGTGGCCACCAGGCCGTCGCGAATGGTTTGCACGAGCGGTCCATCGTAGCGCTGGCCCCGGGCTACGAAAACGGGAGCCGTCATTCGCAGGGCGCGGCGCACCAACGGCAGCGCGGCTGCGCCCGCCAGCGCCGCTCCGGCGCCGATCAGCAACTTGCGCCGACTGATGGGCGGGTCGGACTGCGCGGCAGGCGCCGTCAGTGTGGCACTGTGTCTGGTCATCGAATCACCGAATCGAAAGCGGCGGAATGGACGAGCTGGCGGTCGGGGATCAAGGGGCACTGGGCGCCGAGCCCGGCCAGCGCCAGTAGCGCCAGCCGATAGGGCGCGGCATCGCGCCGCAAAGTGCGTTGGGCCACGCTCTCGAGCCATGCCGGGGCGGCGGTCGGCAACTGGTTCCATGCGGCCAGGCCCAACAGCCCATAGCACAGCGAGCTGGTGCCGACACCACCGGACAGCGACTGCCGCAGGTATTCAATCGAGCGCTCGATGCGTGGCTGGTGGGGCGCTTGGCCCGACAAGGCCAGCAAGCACAAACCCGTGGGTTGCAAGTGCGCCCTGAGTTCCTGTCCAAACACGACCGTATTGCCGTAGTTGCAGCCGCCGTGTTCCAGCAAGCGGTCGGCCAGCATCCGACAGGCTTCGGTCGTGCGTGGATGCTGACCGTGGCCCGACCCGCGCAGCGCCAATACGCTGATCGCCGTGGGCTCGAGCCAGGAATGCGTTCCCTCGACCCAGGGCCAGCCGCGCAGGGTCGTGTCGTGCCCTTTCCAATCACCTCGTTCGATCACGGCGCCCGCTCGGCTCAGCAGCCAAGCTACGCCCCGCTCGATCGATTCAGAATTACGCGGCTGCGGCGACACGCCGCGCGCCTCGCCCTGCCAGGCCAGCACCGCCCACGCGGTCGGCCAGCCGGGCCCGCTCTCGCCGGGAATCACGCTCACGCCGCCATCGTCGGCCTGCAACCGATGCAACAGATCGAGGCACGGCCGGGCCGCATCATTGCGCCCGTGAGCCAGCAGCGCCAGCGCGCTGAGCGCCAAGTGCTCGCTGGCTGGCGGCGCGTCCTGGGGATATCCCCAGGTGCTAACCCCGGCCAGACGATCGACAACT
>CAZPED010000407.1:0-4521 GCA_964585335.1 uncultured Planctomycetaceae bacterium
TGCTCGATAGCATCGAGGCGGCGCTGGTCGAGATCGTTCGGCTGCGGATGGACGAAGCTGCCTTGCACAGCCTGACGCGGTCGCTGCGCACCCTGAATGCGCAACTGTCGATGGCCGGCGATCAGATCAAGGACGTTCAACGGAGCCTTGGTCAACTGTCGGCCACGTTCGGCTCCGGATCGCCCTGGGAAGAGCAAACCCCCGAACGCACGGCAACCGACGTTTCGGACGACGTACGCAAACTCGTGGCCGAGGCGCTGCGGCTGCGTCTGCCCGAACTCGTCAGCCGCGTGGACGTGGCCGTCGAGGCCGAATACCTCTCGGCTCACGGAGCCTTGCGGGCCATCTGCCAGAAGCCCGATGCCTTGCGGATGGCCGTGCCGGCGGCGCTGCGCGGCGTGGCGCGGCGCGAGGTGGTTGCCACGCTCAAGCAAACCTCGCTGGCCCCCGCCCTGCTGGGTGCCGATCAACAGCCCGAGGCGCAGCTCAGCCGGTTGCAACAATGCGTGGCGCCCGCGCGGCCGCGGCTGACGGGGTGCGGCGGCGCGCAGCGGATGCTGGCCGTGCTTCCAGCCAGTTGCGATAGGTCGGTGTTGCCCGAGCTGCTGAAGCAAAAGCTCGATCCGCCGGCCACCGTGATTACCGATGCCGGGGCCGACCTGGTCTTTTGCTGCGAGGCCCAAGACCTCTGGGTGCCACACGTGGCCGCCGCGCTGCTCGATGGGCGCGGCGATATCGCGCAGGTGGCCGCCCGCTTGCACACGCGCAGCGACGTAAGCTGGTCCCCCCTGGGCTAACGCCTCCTTAGGGCTTAGCGGCTGGTTCGCCCGACGCGCCACCACGCAGGTAGGCGATCAAGCCCAAAATCTCTTCGCGAGATAGCACGTCGATCGTGCCCGCGGGCATGTTCGACACGTCGCTGCGCTTGCGGGCCACGACCGAGGTCGCCGGCAGAGTCCGCGGCGCCTCGGGCATCGTCGGCAGGCGCACCACCAGGTGTTCAGCGTCTTCCTGCTCGATGCGGCCGGTAAAGGTTTCGCCATCGTCGGTCTGGAAAACGTAGTTGGCATACGCTTCGGCAATCACTTTGGAGGGCTCGATGATTGACTCAAGCACCTCGCGCGGAGCTTGCCTGGCCAGGCTCGTCAGGTCCGGACCGACACTCCCGCCTTCGCCCCCAAACCGGTGACATTGCACGCAGCCGGTTTCACGAAAGGCCTGCTTGCCAAGTGCGACGAGCGCCGGTTCGGGCGCAGCCGCAACGTCGTCGGCCAAATCGGCCACCTGCCAACGCCGCACGATGGGCCGGGCTGGTTTCAGCATCTCGATCCAGGAACTCAGTAGCGCCACGGCCGACTCGTCGACTTGCCGACTCACCAGCGGCGGCATCTGGCCTGGCCCTCGGCGGCCTAACCGCCGCAAGAGCACGGATTGCTGGGGATTGCCAGGAGCAACCAGCATGGCGTTGGCAATGCCGAACGTGTCGTGTTGGGGACGCGCTCCCACCAGGTTGGTCTTATCGAGCGGCTGGGTGAACAGCAATTCCATTTGCGCGTTGCCGCCGCCCGCGGCGACGTGGCAGCCCGAACAGTTCACGTGCAAATAAGCCCGCGCGCGTTGTTCCAAGGGGGCGCTGGCATCGTCGGCGGTGGGCAGCTTCGCGCATTCCTGGAGCGGCTTTTCGAGCGGCTTGCTAAACAGGCCAACGTGATCGAGGGTGCGAAGTTGATTGTCCATGCCACCGGCATAGTTCTGCGGCCCGTTGAGTTGTGCTTCGCTGACCCCCAGCACGTAATTGGCCGCGCGGCTGTGGCAGGCCATGCATTCGGCGCGGCTGGGCACGCGCCAGGGACCTGGCGGTCCGCCCGGCGGTAGCGCAAGCTCGGCCCCGCTGGACTCGACCAGCTCAGCGTCCGTCTGCTCTTTGTTCCACGCGTAGCTGTAACCTGCCCATTCGCCTTGCTGCTTCAGGAGCACGCGTGTTTCCAGCCGGCGCCGCGCGGCCGTATTGTCGGGCCCCGCGTCGAGCGAAAGCGTTTGCACGATGGCGGTGCCGTCGGGAAACGTCCAGCCGCGCGCCGCGTCGTAGTCGACTTTCGCTTCGCCCGGCACGGCCAGCCAGCGGTCGGCCCAAGCACCGTCGTTCCAAGCGGGCCAATTGACCGTGTAGGGAATCAGCCCCGGCGCTGGCGCCTGCTGCTCGGTGGAAGTGAACAGCCCGGTCTCGCTCAAAAGCCGCGGGAACGGCGCCTGCTGTGCCGCTGGCGGGGCAGCGACGAGCCGGTACAATCCGCCGCCGTGGTCGACCACCAGCAGTTGGCCGTGTCGATCGCAACAGAACCCCGCGATTTGCAATGAAGTATCGGCCAGCTCGCGATGCCATTGGGCGCCCTGTCCGTCGTGCTTCAGGCCCCAGATGCGGCCGCTCGAATAATCGCCGTAGATATAGGCCCCCTCCAAATCGGTGTGCTGGGGGCCGTGATAGACCACGCCGCCGGTGAGCGAGCGGAAGTCGGCATGCGAATGCTCGATCGTGGGGGCAACCGGCGGCGTCGGTCCCCGCTGGCGTTCGAGGTAGAATGCGTGGCTGCCTTCAAAGATGCTCCAGCCGTAGTTCTCTCCCTTACGCACCAGGTGCGCGGTTTCCCAGCGGTCCTGGCCATTGTTGCCCACCCACAATTGCCCGCTGGTTTGGTCGAAACTCATTCGCCAGGGATTGCGCAGGCCATAGGCCCAAATCTCTCCGCGCGCTCCCTCGCGTCCGACAAACGGATTGTCGGCTGGCACCCGGTATGGTCGCCCGTCGTCGGTGCGGCGGACGTCGATGCGCAGGATTGCGCCGAGCAGGTCGTCGAGCGTTTGACCGGAGTTCAGTTGGTCGGAATCGGCCGAGCCGTCGCCCGTGGCAATGTACAGCAGCCCGTCGCTGCCAAAGGCCATGTCGCCTCCGTCGTGTCCGGCAGACGGCCACTCGAGCACGACTTCCTCGCTGGCCGGTTCGACCTGCCGATTTCCCGCGGCGCTCACCCGGTAGCGGGCAACGCGGTCGTTGCGCACCGGGTTGCCGGTCGGGCCATTGGTAAAAACATAGATCTCGTGGCTTTGGGCATACGCTGGATCGGGACAGACCGAGTAGAGCAACCGACCTGGTAGTTCGAGAATGGTCTCGGCCTGGGTAGCCTGCGGATCGTTCTTGACCCGTAACAGCCGCGACGGCTGACCCTGACCGCCGCCGGCCGACACGATCCATAGCGCGTCGGTTCCGGGCGCCTCGATGGCATAAATGGGGGCCTGCCACTTGATGCCCGTGAACGTGCGCTCGACGGTGTAGGGAAGGGGCGGATTAGGCGAGCCGACCAGCCGCGAAGTCGTCCACGGCACGCGCTCGTTGAGCCCATAGGGAGGTTCGACCTCAGCGCCCGGCGCAGCCGACGTCGCCGAGCGGGCCAGTAGTAACCCGGCAACGACCGAGCACAGCACGCGAGCGATCTGTCGTGCCCGGGGCGATCGTTGCTGCGCGTTGAGCGTGATGGGCATGAGAGTCGCCGGGTTGACGGGGGGGCGGGAACCGGATCGCCGGCGGCCATCGCTTGGCGCAGGCAGCCGAGGGCCAGCCGCCAGGAAGGAGTGCGGCGCGGCCGGCCTCCGCCATTGTGTTGGCAGGCGACGCAACAAGCAATGCGTGAGTGCCCACTGTCCGGGCGTCCGCCATAGCGGCCAGGTTGGCAGTGGGCGTGCGATCGAGGCGCCCGTTTTCCTGGCCCTTCAACCTGGTGGCCTGGCGCGGATGGCGCACCGGGGCCTTCCAAGGGCGTCCAACAGCGGGCCGGCTCGCTGCTGGCTTGGGCTTGTTGCCGGGCCATTTTTTGCTAGTCTGGTAACGGCAAATACGTGCCGAGAAGAGCGAGGTTCCGTCCCGCCGGTTGGTCCCCTGCTCTTCTGAAGTGTATACTTGCCAAGACCTTTGGCGGCGTAGCTCAGTTGGTTAGAGCAGCGGAATCATAAATGATTCCAGCACCTCTCAGAACCGCCGCATTTTCTCGGCAATCTCTTGCAAAGTAAGCACTTAGCGAGAGGAACCAGCAAGACGACAAACGCCTACAAATGCCCATTTATGGTCGCTATCGGGTGTCACTGACACCCGCTAAACCACGCTTTTCGGCATGTGTTGCGCAGCCCTCTAGGTGCCCGTAACACAACGTATTTCGCTATTTCCCGCGTTCTAGAGACGTTTGTTACTGCGCGGTGGCGATTTGCGGGCGGTTAGAGCAGAGCGGGCATCCGCTCCAGCACATCGGGCCGGTCGCGGGCTATGCGGGCGGTTAAGTAGTCGCCAGCATTGCCGCCGACTGTTTGCAAGTTGACGTTGTCAACTTGAGCCCGATTGCCGCCATGCCCGGCCAGTATCCGCGTCTTCATCGCCAGCGTGATCACGTCGCCGACTGACGGCCGCAGAACGCCGAACGCCGGACAGGCCCGCTAACGCATCGGTGCGGCCGATGACCTAGATGTCACGGATGT
>CAZPED010000408.1:0-4520 GCA_964585335.1 uncultured Planctomycetaceae bacterium
AAGCGCTCTACGCGCAGCACTTGCAGCGGGCGGGCGACGAAACCAAGGCGCTCGCCGAGGCCCGGCGCCAGCTCGGCGACCCCGCCCAGCTGACCGCGGAGCTGCAGGACAGCGTCCCTAAACTGGAGCAGTGGGCTGTGCAGCCCGTGCCGGGATCTCACTGGGCTCGGCGACGCCCGCAAGAATCGCTCCGCGGCTGGGCACTGCGCACGACGACGGCCGGCAGCTTGGCCAGCGCCATTGGCATGATCCTGGTGGTGATGACCTTGGTCGTCTGTGAGCAGCGCTTCGATCGCGTGCAGCGCGTGGCGCCCTTTCTGCTGGCGATGCCCGTAGTCGTCTGGGGCTCCTTGCTCAGCCTGTATGGTTGCTGCGAGCTCATCCGCCGCCAGCTCCCAGGCGATTCTGCGGAGCGAAGTGCCCGGGTCCGGCACATGCGCATTGCCGGCATCGCGCTGCTGTACATGTCGAGCGCCGCCATCGCACCCACGCTGCTCGCTCTCGTGTTCCACGTAACCATCGCCGAACCGATCGTCACGATCCAGCAGGAGGCGCTGATCTGCCTGGGCTGGGCTCTGACGATGGGCATCATTCTGGCCATTCAAGCGCGCGACTGGGCCGCCGCCGTCCGCCGGCACCAGCGCTGGGATTCGCTCGAACTGGAGTCCAGCTCGGCTCTCTAGAAATTCGCCGCAACGCGGTCGCCTACACCCTGGCCAAATCGAAGCGGTCGAGGTTCATCACCTTGGCCCAGGCGGCGACGAAGTCGTCGACGAACTTCCGCTGGGCATCGGCGCTGCCGTACACCTCCGACACGGCGCGCAGCTCGGAGTTGGAGCCGAACACCAGATCGACGCGCGTGGCGGTCCACTTGAGCTCGCCCGTCTTGCGATCGTGCCCCTCGAACAAGTCGGCCTCGGGCGAAGCTGGCTGCCAGGCGGTGCTCATGTCCAGCAGGTTCACGAAAAAGTCGTTCGTCAGCGCGCCGGGGCGTTTGGTCAGCACGCCGTGCCGGGCATCGCCCACATTGGTTTTCAGCACGCGCATCCCGCCCACCAGCACCGTCATTTCGGGCGCCGTCAAGGTGAGCAGCTGGGCCTTGTCGATCAGCAGAGCCTCGGCCGAGACGGTGTACTTGCGCTTCAGATAATTGCGAAAGCCGTCGGCAATCGGCTCGAGCACCGCAAACGACTCGACATCGGTTTGCTCTTGCGCGGCGTCCATGCGCCCCGGCACAAAGGGAACCGTCACGTCATGTCCGGCGTTCTTCGCTGCCTGTTCGATGGCCGCCGAGCCCCCCAGCACGATCAAGTCGGCCAGCGAGACCCGTTTGCCACCCGACTGGGCGCTGTTGAAGGCGCTTTGCACGGCCTCGAGCGCCTTGAGCACTTTGGCCAGTTGCGCCGGCTGATTGGCTTCCCAATCTTTCTGCGGCGCCAGGCGAATGCGGGCCCCGTTGGCCCCGCCGCGCTTGTCGGAGCCGCGAAACGTCGAGGCCGACGCCCAGGCGGTCGAAACCAGCTCGGACACCGACAACCCCGCAGCCAGGATCTTGCCCTTCAACGCCGCAATATCCTGAGCGTCGATCAGCTTGTGAGTTACCGCGGGAATCGGGTCCTGCCAGATCAGCTCTTCGGCCGGCACCTCGGGCCCCAGATAGCGAGCCCGCGGGCCCATGTCGCGATGCGTCAGCTTGAACCAGGCCCGGGCAAAGGCCTCGGCGAACTGATCGGGGTTTTCCATGAATCGGCGGGCGATCTTTTCGTAAGCCGGGTCGAACCGCAGCGCCAGGTCGGTGGTCAACATCGACGGCGCAATCCGCTTCGACGGGTCGTGGGCCGCAGGCACGGTGCCGGCGCCCGCGCCGTTCTTCGGCCGCCACTGGTGCGCGCCAGCGGGACTCTTAGTCAGCTCCCAGTCGTAGCCGAACAGGTTCCAAAAGAAGTTGTTGGTCCACTTCGTGGGCGTGGTCGTCCAAGTGACTTCCAGCCCACTGGTGATCGTGTCGGCGCCGTTGCCGGTGCCAAAGCTGTTCTTCCAGCCCAGGCCTTGCTGTTCGAGGCCGGCCGCCTCGGGCTCGGGCCCCACGTACGAAGCCGGCGCCGCGCCGTGCGTCTTGCCAAATGTGTGGCCGCCGGCAATCAGCGCCACCGTCTCCTCGTCGTTCATCGCCATCCGGCCAAACGTCTCGCGAATGTCGCGGGCCGCCGCCACCGGGTCGGGATTGCCGTCGGGGCCTTCGGGATTAACGTAGATCAAACCCATCTGCACGGCGGCCAGCGGATTCTCCAGCTCGCGATCGCCCGTGTAACGTTTGTCGCCCAGCCAGGTCGTTTCCACGCCCCAGTAGACGTCCTGGTCGGGTTCCCAAACGTCCTCGCGTCCGCCGCCAAAACCAAAGGTCTTGAAGCCCATCGTTTCCAGGGCGACGTTGCCCGTCAGAATGATCAGGTCGCCCCAGGAGAGCTTCCGGCCATACTTCTGCTTGATCGGCCAGAGCAGCCGGCGCGCCTTGTCGAGGCTGACGTTGTCGGGCCAGCTGTTGAGCGGCGCAAAACGCTGCTGGCCGCGCCCGCCGCCGCCACGGCCGTCGCCCGTGCGATAAGTGCCCGCGCTGTGCCAGGCCATGCGGATGAACAGCGGCCCGTAGTGACCAAAGTCGGCCGGCCACCACTCTTGCGAGTCGGTCATCAGCGCGGCCAGGTCCTTTTTCACCGCCGCCAGATCCAGGCTGTTGAACTCGGCCGCATAGTCGAATGTCTCGCCCATCGGATTGGACAGCGACGAGTGCTGCCGCAGTAGATCGAGCCGCAACTGATTGGGCCACCACTGGCGATTCGTCGTGCCGCCGCCGGCGGTGTGATTCATCGGGCACTGCGTTTCGCTCGACATGAGTCTTCTCCTTGAACGTTGAGCGCCCGCCGGGACGGGGATGGAGGGGCGCCTCAGGCTGCCGAATCAGTTGCTTCCAAGCCTCTCGAGCGGCCATCGCGCCTGCCACGGCCGGGCTTGCGCGACGCCGACGGCCCGAATCGTACCCCCCGGCGATAGGCGCAGCAATCGGCAGAACCCGCGCGGACAAGAATTTACGCGTCGCCCCGTTCCACGCATCCTGGCCGCCGCCCCCGATCGACAGGTCGCTCGGCAGTTCGCTGCTTGCCCTCGCTCGGGTTCCCTCGCCACGGGCCAGACCCGTGCGGCGCTAGTCGCCCGACTTCGATGCCAGGGGCGCCCGATACGCCTGCATGGCCTTGAGCAGCGTGTCGGCAATCAGCCGCATGCCCTGGTCGCTCGGATGGTCGAGAAAGCCATTGTTCTTGGCATCGCCGCGAAACGCGCCCAGGTCGACCAGCACCCGGCGCCCGGGATCGGCCGCAACCACTTGTTGCTTGATGCGTTCCAAGGCCGGGTGAGTGCCATAGATCTGGCTGGTGAAGAAAATCACCGGGTCGCTGCTGGCCTTGAGATCGGCCACCAGCCGCTCGAGCGCCCGGGTAAATGCTGCCGCGTCGAACGCATCCATCCGCACGTTCTCGCCAAACTGCAGCACGACGACGTCGGGCCGCGCGGCCACCTGCGCGCGAAGTCTTTCGGGGTCGTACTTGGCGTAACTGCGCTCCAGGATATCGGCAATGTTGACGACGTTTGCCTCGCCCAGCATGGCCGAGCCATCGGCGTTCTTCTTGGCCGGATCGACCAGCGCCAGCCGCAACGAACCGCCCGTCAGCTGGTTGATCTGGCTAGTGAGCTGATGCACGTAGTCCTTATCAAGAGCGCTGGCGGCCATGCCCCAGTTGCCGTGCCAGCCGCGCTCGGCCAGTGGCGGATGCAGCGTAATGCTGTTGCCAAGAAACAAGATGCGATCGATCTTCAGCTCGCCCAGCGGCGCGGCCGCCCAGCCTGGCTGCGCGCAAAGCGCGACCACGCCGACCATCATTGCCCATCGGACACAATCACTCCAGCCGCCGGTCATGATGCGAGGTTTCATGCCGCCATGATAGGCAGCCTGGACGGCCACAGCCATAGTCAGCCTAGTGACGCTTGAAGTACTGCACTTCGCGTTCGTGCTTTTCAGCGGCCGCCCGAGTCGAAAAGGTTCCCAGGTTCCGCCGCTTATGAGTCTTGGGATCCAGCTTGCGCGAGTACAGTCGGTACTCGCCCGATTTCAGCTTGCGAATCATGACTCGCACCTCCCAGGATTGCCGCAGGTCGGTTGGTTACCGCTCGCCATGCCTGGCAACGCACGCGGCGTGCCACTTGCCAGGGAATCGGCCGCGGTAGCGCTAACCCTCTGGGCGGCTGGCGAAGGGAAGAGCACGGTCCCCACGATGGTCGCCCGGGAGTCACGCAGCTCCTTAGGCAGTCGGCCTGGCCAAAAGCGCGCCACCAGGCGATCAGAATATCGCCGCTGCTTGCCAACCCTTTCACGCGGTTGTAGATTTGCCCCCGATTTTGCCGATCCCCTCACCCCGTCCAGGTGCCCGATGGCTGCGCCACTCGGTTCACGCTTGGGAGTCTGG